>NZ_JBHUEO010000116.1:0-74845 GCF_042680885.1 Siminovitchia sediminis
ATTTTGTATGGAGCAACTTTATCACCGCCATATTTTGTTATTTTTATTTTAACAAATTAAAACGGTGAAAGAACAAATATTATAAATAATTAAAAAGGCTGTCGAGGGTTTCTCGACAGCCTGAGCCTGAGCTTTCTCAGGCTTTTAGATATTTAAATGTGTAACGATCCGATGACCGGCTCCGATGTACAGGATATACTGGTGCGGCCAAAGCCGCAATGTGGCTGCCTGAGGCGGCCGGCCGGCGAACAGGATGGTTTAGCACCGCGGCGTATCGGTGTACTGGATGCAAGCGTAGCGGGCACTTGTACAAGGAGCTTGATTTTCTTATTGAACTTGGTCATTATCCCAGTCATATGTCCAAAACCGTTCTCGCAGCATCCGTTCTGTCCAGTCGGGGTTTTTTGCTGCCACACTTTCGAGCATTTCATCCATCATCCAGCCGGTTTGGGATACATGAGCTTTTAACACTTTAATTTTTCTCTCCCATACGTCTGTGATGTCGTGAACGATATGGGGTACGCCGAGCTTTTCTTTATGGTCATTGGAAAATGCCACGAGATGAAGATTCGGCCTGTTTTCCTTAGGCAGCCTGCGAACCGCACGGATCACTGCCCGCGCTGTTGCTTCGTGGTCAGGGTGGACAGAATAGCCGGGATAAAAGGAAATAATGAGGGAAGGGTTTAGCTCTTCTATCAATTGAAAGACCATATTGGCCAGTTCCTCATCATTTTCAAACTCCAATGTTTTGTCACGATATCCCATCAGCCGTAAATCCGTAATTCCCATGATTTCAGCTGCTTTTTCAAGTTCAGCTTTTCTGATCTGTGGTAAGGACTCCCGTGTGGCAAAGGGGGGATTTCCCAGATTACGCGCCATCTCTCCAAGCGTTAGGCATGCATATGTCACTGGCGTGCCGCTTTCGATATGTTTCATCATTGTTCCGGAGACTCCAAAAGCTTCATCATCCGGATGAGGGAAAATCACTAATACATGCCGTTCCTTTTCCATTGGCTTCAGCTCCTTCAAAAGTCTCTGTCTAATTTTTTTTTAAAAAAAGGTACACATCTATCTTGACTGTATCCTGCCGATAGTTCATGCGCGGAGCCCGGCTCCCTGCTTTATATATTAATTAAAAGGGGTTTTGCTTAATTGTAAGGCAACGGCAAGCTTGCCTTCAAAATCAAGTCCTGCCAAAAGTAAGCTGTCTTGTTCGTCTATTTCAAAATGAGTCAGGCCTTCTGCGTACACCCATCCAAACGGCATTTTCAGCCCAACCCTGTACGGGCCCGAACCAACAATTTTTCCATGCTCGTAACAGATTTCCGCGTTTCGGATATAGGCACCTGATGAAAAAAATGATTCATCTTTATGTGAGGCATATGCCCCGTTGGTTGTTTCCAGATGAATAAAGATATTTTCGCCCGCAAACTGATTAATCATATGCTGAACCTGCTGAACGTTTATTTTTTCCAAAACCATTGGCCTCCTTCAACTAGTGGACATAACATCATTTTACTAAAAAATCACTTCGAATACGAAAGATAGGATTTAAGGCCGGTTGGGTACTTTGTTCACATATAATTTATTGTATGGAAAGATGTCCGGATATTTGAAGGCCGATTCCGAAAATAGGCAAAACGCTGCCAAAGGATTGACTTATGAAGGACTAGAACCAGTATGTTCTGTGGATAATGAAACGGAAATCTCCGGATGAATGAGCAAATGCCGTCAGTAGATGCGCCTGAGGCATTGCGATGAAAAACGTTTCCGACTGTTGTCATGTCCCAAGAGATCTCCAATTTCTGTTATAATAATAACAAATCTTCATAAATACATATTTTCAGGAGTGCCAGTGCCTTGGTTACGATCATTTTAGCCGGAGGAAAATCAAGCCGGATGGGACAAAACAAAGCGTTGATGAAAGTAGGCGGGACCCGTGTAATTGACCGCATTGCTTTTGAAATGAGGCCGATATCCGAGAAGCTGATTGTCATCGCAAATCACCCGGGCTCCTACAAAACATTAGATGCTCTTATCCTGGAAGATGATCTTGAATTTAAAGGACAGGGTCCGCTGGCGGGGATTTACACCGGCTTAAAGGCAGCAGAGTCAGGCCCTTGCTTAATTGTGGCCTGCGATATGCCGTTTGCGTCAGCTGAACTCGGCGTCAAACTAATCACGCTGTTACAAAAGAACGGCAGGGAGGCGGTGATCCCTGCTCAGGATGGTCAAATACACCCTTTATTTGGGGCTTATCATGCAAAGATTGCCGATGCAGTCAAGCGTACGCTAAGGGATGGCAAAAGGTCAGTGAAAGCATTGCTGGACCAGGTGAATACAGAGTTTTTTGAGATAGAAAAAGAAACGGACGCGTTCTGGAACATGAATACAAGGGATGATTACATCGCAGCGGTAAAGAAAGCGGAGGGGAGAGAAAAGCATGGGATGTACCATTACGAGGGATCCAATAAAAATAGATGAAATATATCAGCAGGTTGTCCGAAGAGAAGCAGGGGCTGTGACCGTGTTTGTCGGTACTGTCCGGGAATTGACGCATGGAAAGAAAACGCTTTACCTTGAATATGAAGCATATGAATCGATGGCATTAAAGAAAATGGAGCAAATCATTGATGAAATCAAACAGAAGTGGCCAGCCGTAAAGCAGGCAACGATGATTCATCGGATTGGCCGGCTGGAAATAACCGACATTGCCATTGCGATTGCGGTATCTTCACCGCATCGTCCTGATGCGTATGAAGCGAACCGCTATGCGATTGAAAGGGTTAAAGAACTTGTTCCGATTTGGAAAAAAGAACATTGGGAAGACGGGGAAAAGTGGATTGGAAATCAGCAGGGAACAAAAGAATACACTGCGGGAAAACCGGAGGAGAGTGATTTACTTGAATAAGGTGATGTTATTTGCCCAGCTTAAAGAGGATGTGGGAAAAAGCTCTTTAGAAGTGGAAGCCGCAGGAAAAACAGTTGCAGAGCTGCGTGAACTCCTGGAAAATGATACCTCATTGGGAAGCCTGGACGGAATTATGGTGGCCGTAAATGAAGAGTTTTCAAAAGATGACAGGGTCATTAAAAAAGGCGATGTTATTGCTTTGATTCCTCCAGTCAGTGGAGGTTGATACAGATGGATCCGCAAATGGAACGGTATTCACGGCAGATGCTCTTTCAGCATATTGGCCCTGAAGGACAAGAGGAGATTGGCAAGAAACATGCGCTGATTGTCGGAGTTGGTGCGCTTGGAACCCATACGTCTGAGCTTCTGGCAAGGGCTGGTGTAAGGAAACTGACACTGATTGACAGGGATTATGTAGATCTAAGCAATTTGCAGCGGCAGCATCTTTTTACTGAAAAGGATGCATTGGAGAAATGGCCAAAGGCTGAAGCGGCTAAAGAGAAACTTCAAGACATTAACAGCTGTATGGAAGTGGAGGCGGTTGTTGCACAGGCAGATGCCGCTCTTATGGAAAACCTGATCAAGGATGTTGATCTTTTAGTCGATGGAACCGATAACTTTGAAACCCGTTTCTTATTGAATGACCTGGCCCATAAATATAACATACCCTATTTGTTTGGTGCTTGTGTCGGGAGTTTTGGCATGGCTTTTACAATTATTCCCGGTGTCACACCGTGTCTTCAATGTGTAATCAAAAGACTGCCGCTCCAAGGGCAGACATGCGATACAGTCGGTATCATTGCACCTGCCGTCCAAATGGTTACCGCCCATCAGGGAGCTGAAGCTTTGAAAATCCTTTCAGGCCGTGGGGAGGCTGTAAGAAAAACGTATGTTTCCTTTGACTTATGGGAAAATGAATACTTGTCTTTAAAGGCGGGCGCTTTAAAGGAAAGCGGTTGTTTGTCCTGCGGGGAAGAGCCGTCTTACCCATATCTGCAATCCGATCAGGAAATGAAAGTCGCCGTGCTTTGTGGCCGTGACACGGTTCAAATCAGGCCTGCTTCCGGTGAGGGCCTTCCGCTGGAACAATTGGTACAGCAGTGGCAGTCCGCCGGTCTGAAAGTTGGGGGAAACCCATTTCTCATTTCCGTTCAAAAAGAAGAGGCAAGAGCCGTCTTCTTTAAAGATGGCCGCGCATTGATTCATGGAACAAAAGATCTGAATGAAGCACGTAAAATCTATCATTCTCTTATCGGTTGACGTCCCTGTTAAAAGAAAGGAGAGAGTTTCTTGGTTTCATCATTTACGATTGCTGCCATTGCCATCTCTCTGCTCATTTCAGCAGGGACGCCGATTATTTTATGTATTATTTTTAAAAAGAAGTTTCAGATCTCATTTAAAGTTTTATTCATCGGTGTATTGACTTTTATTGTGTTTGCTCAAATTCTGGAAGGATTGGTGCACAGTTATTTCCTCATGGTCAATGATTCAACCAAAGCCCTCCTGGAAAATGTCTGGCTTTTCATGCTGTATGGGGGATTTATGGCAGGAATCTTCGAAGAGACAGGCAGATGGATGATGATGAAATATGCATTGAAAAAGTATAGGGAATGGAAGGATGGCTTGACATTTGGACTGGGGCACGGTGGGATTGAAGCGATAATGATCGTAGGCATCAATAGTGTAATTACTCTTGTGCTGGCAGTTATGATTAATCAAGGAGCGTACCATTCTCTTTTTACGGGTGAAACAGCGGCAGCCATGGCGCCCTTATATGAACAGTTGACTGCTTTGCCTGCATACATGCACCTTTTTGCCGGATTCGAGCGGCTTGGTGCTTTAACGATCCATATCGGACTTTCTATCCTCGTCCTGTATGGAATTAAAACAGGTAAAAAGAGATTTTTGTTTTATGCTATTCTTATCCATGCAGTGCTTGATTTTCCGGCAGCTTTGTATCAGAAGGGGATCATCAGTATTTTTGTTGTAGAAGGGTACCTGCTGCTGCTTGCGGCTGCCTTTGTCATTTGGATTGTCAAATCCAGAAGGCTATTTATCTCAAAGGAACGCTAAAAAATCCCCCTGGCAGGGGGATTTTTAATGATGGATATTAATGTTTTGCAGCCACTAAGACAAGTGCACCGCCGTCCAATACTTTTTCATATTTCTCGGCTTCTTCTTTACTTAGCCCCACAGCTTCAAATTCTGTGCGAAGCTCGTCTCCTCTTTTATTAAAAATATTTTTAACGGAATCTACCAGTCCTTGCTCAGACATACCCACTGCACTAGTATCCAATGCATCCGTCAAGTCTTTCTCACGCTCTTCGCCGTGCGCAAATAGATAGATATCGTCTTTTTCATAACCTTGTGCCATTAAGTCATGAATGATGTCTTTTGCCTGCACACCATTTTCGCAGATTTTTACAGTATTCATGATATTCCTCCTTTAATCCATCTGATTCGTTTGTATCCCATCAGATGTGCTAGTGTATATATATCCTGCCCGCTGCACATTAAACATGGGATGTTTGAATCTCTTTTTGAAAGGTGAAAGATTAATTGAGCTTATTGAAGAAGGAGAGTGGGATCAATGGGAAAGAAAATACTGGATAATGATTGGTGGCCTCTTTTGGAAGAAGAGTTCCAGAAACCTTATTACCTTCAGCTGAGGGAGTTTTTGAAAAAAGAATATGCAGAAAGAACAATCTATCCTCCTATGCATGATATATTTAATGCTTTAAAATTTACTCCGTACGATAAGGTAAAAGCTGTTATGCTGGGGCAGGATCCATATCATGGACCCGGTCAGGCACACGGTCTGAGCTTTTCAGTCAGACCTGGCGTAAAAGTTCCGCCATCCCTTAAAAATATTTTAAAAGAGTTAAAAGATGACGTGGGCTGCAGCATTCCAAATAACGGTTATCTCGCAAAATGGGCCGAAGAAGGGGTTCTGCTGTTGAACACTGTGCTGACTGTGAGGGCAGGGCAAGCGCATTCACATCGTGGAAAAGGGTGGGAAATATTTACAGATCAAGTGATCTCTTTAGTGAATGCAAAGGAAACGCCTGTTATTTTTATCTTATGGGGGAAACCTGCCGAGGAAAAAATCCGGCTGATCGATACTGAAAAGCATACAATTATCAAGTCGCCGCATCCAAGCCCATTTTCGGCAAACAGAGGCTTTTTCGGGAGCCGTCCATTTTCTAAAACCAATAAACGTCTGCTGGAATTAGGGAAAAACCCGATTGACTGGCAGATTCCAGACGTATAAGATCATTCTTCTTTGATTTTTGTCCTTATAACTACTATGCTTATAATTGCATTGAGGATGATAAAAGAAAGGCTGGAGCATGCTGTATGTATATTACATATGAGTCTCTTATTGCTAAGATGGAATCTGAACTTCAAAAGGCAAAACATGCAAAAAATCATGAAGAAAGGCACGGGCATTTATTTGCAGTCAAAGCGCTTGCAGAATTATCATTAGATACAAGGGAAGCCATCGAAAAGGAACAGACGCAGCCAGTGAAGGTTCTTAGTAAGCAGGAGTCTGTGAAGCGATTTACTTCTGTGGACGAAAAAGAAGATCAGGATCTGGACAGCGATATGTCCATTTTTGATTTTTAACAAAAGAGGGTGGAAAGATGAAATTGTTTATCATTATCGGGGCGATAAACGCCTTGCTTGCAGTCGGGCT
Source organism: Siminovitchia sediminis (assembly GCF_042680885.1). NCBI lineage: Bacteria > Bacillati > Bacillota > Bacilli > Caryophanales > Bacillaceae > Siminovitchia > Siminovitchia sediminis. Next base: position 6,609 of record NZ_JBHUEO010000116.1, read on the forward strand.
TGGAGCTTTTGGTGCACATGGTTTGGAAGGGAAAGTGGAACCCAAATATCTGGATACATGGGAAACTGCAGTTAAATATCAGATGTACCACGCTTTGGGTATTATTGCGATTGGATTGCTTTCCGGCCATGTATCGGCAAGCTCTCTGCTAAACTGGTCGGGATGGCTGATGCTGATTGGTATTATCATATTTTCCGGAAGTCTCTATGCCCTTACGCTGTCTGGAATTAAAATTTTAGGAGCGATTACTCCCATTGGCGGTGTGGCTTTTCTAGTCGCCTGGGTGCTGCTGATCGTATTTGCGGTGAAATATTTATAGCAATTAAACCTCACTTCGCTTAAAGTGAGGTTTTCCTTTTATTTGCAGCTGGGGGGGGGAAGTGAACAGTTCACCTTGCTGAGGGGCCGGGAAAATGATATTCATAGTCTATCGGTTCTTGGAAGATCACAAAATCTACGTTTACCATTGGGATGAGGACCCGGTTCCCTGTTTGCGGATCACTCAATATTACATAATCGCGTCCCGCCGCCTCGATGACACCTTTGAAAATTTTTGCATTCCATTCGGTGTTATGTTCATAGGTTGTATAAACCTCTACAAGCTTTCCTTTGTTTAACCGAAGAATGTTTTCAATATAGGACTCCTCGGCAGGCAGCCTTCCCGGGACATTACCGCTTCCTTTGGCCGGCGCCACTCCCGGGGGCGGGTGCATCGGCTGCTGCTGTCCGGAAGGCATAGGCATTCCATAAAACGGGGGCGGCTGTATATACGGCATGGAACCCTGCGGATAATATCCGGGGGGTGGTTGGTTATTTGGATGTGCCACAGCGTTTCCTCCTTATAGATCATGGATACATTCTATTGTTGATGCTTATGCAAAAATAGAAGAATTCATGCCCGTCAGGAGTAAATGAAAAACCCTCCTGACAAGGAGGGAACAAAAATAATATTGTTTTTCTGGGTAGCTGAGGCGGCTTGAGTTCATAGGTCAGACGCTGCTGAAGGCAACTGCCTTCTTCATCGTCTGCTCGAGGTCGCTTCAAAAAAACCAATGAAGGTAAAAAACACCTTCACTGTTTTTTTCTCCAGCGCTAGTCGCCCGCCCTCCGCTTTTCGAGTGTCCAGCTGCGGTCGGCAGTGGCTCGAGGTCGCTTCAAAAAAACCAATGAAGGTAAAAAACACCTTCACTGTTTTTTTCTCCAGCGCTAGTCGCCCCTAATCGGCCGCCCTCCGCTTTTCGTTATACATGTAAAAATCGATCGATACCGCTGTCTTCCAGCAGATGGCCGACAAAGAATTCACCGAATTCTGCGTATCGGGCACTGACCTCATCAAAGCGCATTTCGTAAATCAGTTTTTTAAACTGGAGTACATCATCGGCAAAAAGGGTAACTCCCCATTCATAGTCATCGAACCCGACAGAGCCGGTAATTATTTGCTTTACTTTGCCTGCGTATTGACGGCCGATCATGCCGTGGCTGTACATCAGGTCTTTTCTTTGTTCCATAGGAAGCATGTACCAGTTATCGTTTCCTTCTCGGCGCTTGTCCATCGGGTAGAAGCAAATATATTCTGTTTTTGGAAGAATGGGATACAAGCGTGAACGAACATAAGGGTTTTCGTATGGGTCTTCATCGGAGTCCCCAGCCAAGTAGCTGCTTAGTTCCACTACAGAAACATAAGAATAGGCAGGAAATGTATAATCCGCAATCATCAGCTTATTAAATTCATTTTCCAATTCATTCAGTTCAGCCATGGTTGGACGCATAATCATCAGCATCATGTCCGCTTTTTGTCCGACAATCGTATAAAGAGCGTGGCTTCCTTCTTTTCTTTCTTGTGTATCCTCGAGCTTTGCAAGGTATTGCTTAAATTCATGAATAGCTGTTTGCTGCTCATCTTTCGTCAGCAGCTTCCATGCTGCCCAGTTGATTGTCCGAAAATCATGAAGGGCATACCAGCCATCCAGTGTTTGTACCGGTTCACTCACAGCAATCACTCCTATACAAAATGGTTCTGTTACTACTATAGCACAGTTTCTCCATAACCTCCCTTTTCAACCGTATTGTTAATAAAGATGACACGAAAGGTAAATGCTGTGATGAAGAAGAGGAATATGAGATAATTTTCATAAATCAATTTCAACCTTGGAGGTGGCCGGTTTGGATGGTTTGTTTCAGGAGCTGAAAACTAAGGTATTGGGATGGAATCGAAAAATTGTCTTTCCGGAAGCCATGGATTCCCGAATTCTTACAGCAGCTGGAAGACTGGCAGAAGAAGGGGTTTTGACGCCTGTACTGATCGGCAACATAGAAGATGTTCAGGGGAAGGCTCATGAATTGAAGATTTCATTGGATAAAATGGAGATCTATGATCCAAATATTTATGTCGGCATGGACGAAATGATTCAGGCGCTTGTTGAGCGAAGAAAAGGAAAAATGACTGAGAGTGAAGCAGCTGAACAGCTCCTGGACCCCAATTACTTTGGGACGATGCTTGTGTATCTCAAGAAGGCGGATGGCCTCGTAAGCGGAGCTGTTCATTCAACTGCAGAGACTGTGCGCCCTGCATTACAGATCATTAAAATGAAAGAAGGGATAGGTAAAACATCCGGTGCTTTTTTAATGATCAAGGGTGAAGAAAAGTATATATTTGCTGACTGTGCCATTAATATCGCCCCGGACAGCCGGGATCTTGCTGAAATTGCTGTAGAAAGCGCCAAAACTGCTCAGATGTTTAACATTGAGCCAAGAGTCGCCATGCTTAGCTTCTCCACGAAAGGATCAGCTGTTTCGGAGGAAACTCAAAAGGTCTCGGAAGCTGTTAAATTGGCGAAAGAACGATTTCCGGAACTGTTGCTGGACGGTGAATTTCAATTTGATGCAGCCTTTGTGCCTTCGGTAGCGCGAAAAAAAGCCCCGGATTCCAGTATTCAAGGGGATGCTACCGTATTTGTTTTTCCTGGTCTGGAGGCAGGGAACATTGGTTATAAAATTGCACAGCGCTTAGGGGAATATGAAGCTGTGGGTCCTATTTTACAAGGTTTAAAGGCCCCGGTGAATGACCTTTCCCGAGGATGCAGCGAGGACGATGTGTATCATCTCGCCTTGATCACGGCGATGCAATCATTACAGGTAAAATAATTTAGAGAAAAAGAGGATCGGGTCAATGGATGGAAAACAATCACTCTTACATCAAGAAACATGGCGGATCATCGATCAGTCCACCCCACATATGAACTTTCATGCACTTCAATCCTTTGCAATGGACGATACGCTTTGCCAATCTGTAGGAAATGGAAGCTCTCCGGCAATTGCAAGAACCTGGGTTCATTTTAAGACGGTGGTGCTGGGTATACAGGATACAAAGCTGCCGGCGCTTCACGAAGGTCTTCAATTTTTAGAGGCTAATCGGGTGGATTGGATTGTCCGAAATTCAGGCGGTCTTGCAGTTTTGCTTGACGAAGGGGTACTTAATATTTCTCTCATTTTTCCCGATACCGAAAAAGGAATTGATATCAATCGGGGGTATGACACGATGTTGGAACTGGTCCGCATGATGTTCGGAGATATTCACCAACCTATTGCGGCTCGCGAAATTGTCGGGTCCTATTGTCCCGGTAGTTATGACTTAAGTATTGGCGGTAAAAAGTTTGCAGGGATTTCCCAAAGAAGAATCAGAAGGGGAGTAGCTGTCCAAATTTACCTTTGTATAAATGGGAGCGGACAAGAAAGGGCGGCCCTCATTCGGGAATTTTATAAACAGGCGAGATCTGCCGAATCTGAAACTATTATTTACCCTCAAGTGCGTCCGGAAGTCATGGCTTCCCTGTCGGAACTGTTGGGGGAACGCCTATCGATTCAAGACATGATGGTTCGGTTGTATACAGCTTTGAAAAGTGTAAGCGAAAGAATTTATTCAAGCCAGCTTCAGGGAGAGGAGCTCGAATGGTACGCCAAGTATTATGAGCGGATCATTGATCGTAATAAAAGAGTACTATTATAAGGAGAAGGCCCGGATTCATAGTCCGGGCCTTGTTTATATAAACTTCCCCCAGCTCTTAAGTGGAGCTGTGGAAGTGTGCATCAGAATGGTTTATTCTGATTTAGTCAGATTTGCTTTGCTGCAGCGCCCAGCGACTGGCAAACTTGGCCCTCCTGTCAACATTGGCTCCTGCGTCGTCGTGTTTCCTTTATCTCATTGCGAAGGTCTCCAGTTTGTACGCCGCTAAACGGGCACCTTCGCTTTTCCTTATCACTCTGCCATTTTCTCCAGGTTTCCGTTTTTATCCATTTTAAATGTAGAGGCCTGGCGATCATCCTCATCAAATAGGACCAGTTTCCTTGCACGATTCAAAATCTTCATCATGGTCTCATAGTCTTCCTGCATGGTAACAGAAGAATCTTCCAGCTCTTCAATTCTGGCTTTGAGCTGTGTATTTTCAGCCGATAGATCTTTGATTTCTCTTTTCAATCTCTCATTCTCACTCTTTAAAATGTCCGCATGGAATTCAGAGTGATGCAGCTGCTGTAAATAGGCAATCACCTGGCCCAAGTTTAGTTGACTGGTACTCTGATTTTCTGGCAGAGAAGACGGAACGGCCACTTCCGAAGCCAGTTCCATATTTTCGCCTGCTGTGTTAAGGCTGGATGGCAAATCCAACATTTCGTCACCGCTGTTACTCAGCGGAGCCTGGATTTCTTCCAATGATGGGACCGGCGGCTGATACAGCAGCTTTTTCTTCCCGCCCTGGTCTTTTCCGAGCAGGCGTTGTCTTTGTTTTCGCTGTTTTTTCGCTAGATCCAGCGCTTTCTCATATTGCTGGCGAACAACGGCATTCCATCTAAATCCGCAGGCAGCAGATGTCCTGTTCAATTTGTCCCCCACTTCTTCGAATGCATTTAACTGTGTACTTCCTTCACGAACGTGGCGCAGTACAGTTTCCGCCAATAGCAAATCGTTTTCCTCCGTCCAGGCATCCTGGCGTGTTTTCATTTCATTCAACTCCCTTATTTACAAGTTCTTACTCCAAGCATGTACAAATCATTCATTTTTTATACCAATATGGCAATAAATTGATAGTTTTTCATAAAAGATCAACCGTAATGACTGTTTTTTAGTTCCTTTTCCTTCCCTTTCCTTTGACAAAAGTTACCGCTATAATAGAAACATGATAGAAAGTGAGAGGGAAGCTGATGTTGGATTCCAGTTTCAAATTAAGCGAGGAAAAAGTATTTAAAGATCCTGTCCATGGCTATGTCCACGTTCGTGATAAACTGATCTGGGATCTCATTGGCACGAGAGAATTTCAACGGCTCCGCCGGATTAAACAGCTTGGAACCACGTATTTGACCTTTCACGGTGCGGAACACAGCCGATTCAGCCATTCGCTTGGTGTATATGAGATTATCAGGCAGATTATTGATGAAGTGTTTGAAGGCCATCCCGAGTGGGACGACGGCGAAAGGCTGCTCTCCCTTTGTGCGGCACTCCTTCATGATTTGGGGCATGGTCCATTTTCCCACTCCTTTGAAAAAGTATTTGATTTGGATCATGAGCAATTTACAAAGAAAATTATTTTGGAAGATACAGAAGTGAACCGTGTCCTTCGGTCGGCTGGAGCTGATTTCCCGCGAAGAGTGGCAGAAGTGATTGGAAAGACGTACAATGACAAGCTTGTTGTAAGCTTGATCTCAAGCCAGATTGATGCGGATCGAATGGACTACTTGCAAAGAGATGCATATTTTACAGGTGTCAGCTACGGTCATTTTGATATGCAGCGGATCATGCGTGTCATGAGGCCGAAAGAAGACCATGTTGTATTTAAATCCAGCGGTATGCATGCTGTCGAAGACTATATCATGAGCCGTTATCAAATGTACTGGCAGGTCTATTTTCATCCTGTTACTCGGAGTGCAGAAGTGATTTTGACCAAAATCCTTCAGCGAGTCAAAGCGTTGTTTCAGGAGGATTATCCATTTAAACAGGAGCCTGTCCATTTTCGTTCACTCTTCGAAGGGGATGTGACACTGCAGGACTACTTAAAGTTGGATGAGCCGGTGATTCTCTACTACTTCCACATGTGGGAAGAGGAAGATGATCCTATTTTGCGTGATTTATCAAGGCGCTTTATGGACCGGGACTTATTTAAATATGTGGAATTTGATCCTGCTCAACATTATAAAACGTTGAGGGAACTTGAAGATTTATTCCGAAAAGCCGATATAGATCCTGAATATTATTTAGCTGTTGATTCTTCGTCAGACTTGCCGTATGATTTTTATCGGCCGGGGGAGGAAGAAGAGCGGCTGCCCATTCATCTGCTCATGCCGAATGGAGAACTATCTGAACTGTCAAGGGAATCTACCGTTGTTCAGGCTATTTCCGGAAAAAGAAGAACCGATCATAAATTATATTACCCCAAGGATTTGCTGATAGACCCATCGGGTAATACAGAGCTAAAGCAACAGATCCTGTCTGTTTTGAGAAAATTTTAATTGATAGTGGGGGTTGAGCAACTATTATGCTGTATGATCATCAAAAGTTAATGAGTGTGTTTGCCTTGGCCGGAGAAATTGTGGGCAGAAAAAAGCTCCAGAAGATGGTGTTTATCGCAAAGAAAATGAAATTTCCCTTTCAGGAAAAATTTGAATTTCATTTTTACGGCCCTTACTCAGAGGAACTAACATTAAGAGTTGAAGAATTGTGCAATATTGGTTTTGTAAAAGAAGTAAAAGAGGATAAAGGCGGCTACAGTCAGTATCGTTATTCGATCACACCGTCCGGACATGAGTTTTTTGAATCCGAATCCATTGCGATCCCCCAGCTAAAAGAATGCCTGACGTACATGAATGAACAGAGCTCCCGTTTTTTAGAGCTGGTTTCCACCATTTTATATTTTGAAGATTTACCTCAAGACGAAGTCATTGCAAAAGTAGCGGAACTGAAAAGGAAACAAAATTATTCCCTGGAGGAAATCGACCAAGCATACATATACATAGACAAATTGAGAAAGACAGCTGATTCGCACGTGTAGCGAGTAAGCTGTCTTTCCGGATGATGAGCAGAACATGCGCCATTGTCAGTAAGCAGGTCCCTGCACTTTAAACTTTAAGAGGTGTCATGGCCTGAAACCGGGTGGGGGCGTATAGAAACGTCTGCTATAGCAGGCTGTTAAAAAAGTTTATGTAATAGCCGGCTTAAAGTGTGAAAACACCGAATGTATAAACTTTTTTAGCGTATAACCTTACAGTCCGGTCTCATACGCCTCTGCCGGCTGCAAATAAATTACTGATCGCTGGCTCTTTTTCCGGCAACGGCGAAATGGTTTTTAGCCATTTCTTCGATCACGACTGTGACTGCTTCTTTGGATGCTCCTGTTGTGTCAACAACAGCGTCTGTCACCTTTTCCACCAGTGCCTTTTTCTGGTCATCTGAACGTCCTTCCAGCATTTGTACAGTAATAATTGGCATACTCTGATCCTCCTTGTAAATATCGTACATAAAAAGTGTATGCATTTTTTTCTGTTGGCGCAAGAACAATGAGGAATATATAAATATCTTGTATAATGAACCAATAGAAATAAGTGATCAAAAGGGGCTGGATATGTGGAGAGATTTCTTGCGTTTCCTTTAGAACAAATACCGCTTGTAGCTGCTGTATTATTAATAGCTTTTACGGTGCATGAATTTGCACACGCCTATACAGCGTACAAATTTGGGGACACCACTGCAAAAGAACAAGGGAGGCTTACCCTGAATCCCATCCAGCATCTGGATCCGATTGGAACGCTTCTGATTTTTATTGCAGGATTCGGCTGGGCACGGCCTGTACCTGTGAATCGCTACCATTTTAAAAATCCGAGACTTGCCGGCATCTTGGTTTCTCTCATGGGACCAATCAGTAATTTTGTTCTGGCTTTTCTGGGGACAGCTATTCTTGTTGTGCTCATGGTTTCCGGACTGTCGGCGGAGCTCCCGATTTTTGTCACACAGTTTTTTAATTTATTCATTTGGCTGAATGTACTGCTGTTTGTTTTTAATCTGCTCCCCGTACCGCCTCTGGATGGTTATCGGATTGTTGAGGATCTGGTCTCTCCTTCGCTCAGGGCTAAAATGACGAGGTATGAACAGTACGGATCCCTAATCTTTTTGATCTTGGTTATCACGCCATTGTCGCGTTATACGATCAGTCCGATCTTAAATACGGTTGTCCCGTTCTTTGTGAACAGCATACAAAGTATAATTGTCATGTTATTGAGATAGAAAAAAAGGAGGTAACTTATGCATGGCAGAAAAAAAGAGAAAGCTGGAATTTAATATTATCAAAGATGACCCAACCATGGGTCATAAAGGATATGGTGTGGGGTCTCTAAGCTTGGAAAACATCACACCTGTACTGCTGGATGCAGAGGCAGGGGAGGCGTGGATCGAAGAGCAAGCGATGCATGCCCGCAGCAAGACGGAGCGCGGAGTAAAATATGTCAAGGACAGAAATGAGTTTCCCGAAGACGGAGCAAAAAAATACTGGGTTATTTGGGTCGCGGTTGATATTAAGGAAGAAGGCCCGTATTATGCAGGTATCGGAGCCTGTGAACTATTAATAAATCGTCCGGCACGCCGAGGATTTAAATCCATGCCGGAACATGTCAACCATATGGACAAGGCAATGAAGGGAATGGTCATTGTCGATCATATGGATGCTAAATCCCGTAAAGTTCTTGCAGATTTCCTGAAAGACCATGACAAGGGAATGTGGGAGCGTTCAAGTGCTGAGTTAAAAGAATCATTTGAAAAATAATGGATGAAGTGTAATTTTGAACAATCTATGACAAAGGAACAAGGGTCCCTTGCCGATTAATGGGAAAGTCAGTAAACTGGATATAGTTTGCACAAATGCAAACTGGGACACAAGAAAAGCGGAGGCTCCTTGCTCAGCCCCGACAAGCATAAGACAAGCACAGAAGAAGGCGTAGTTTGCCTTCGGCTGTGGTGGGCTTATGACCTCGAGGAGCTAGGCGCAGCAGCTGGACAAGAAAAGCGGAGACCGCCCGATTATCGGCGACAAGCGCTGGAGGGCTGGCTGGAGAAGGCGTTTTTTGCCTTCTCTGGCCAGACTGAAGCGACCTCGAGCCGATGGCGGCCGTAGCTGGACAAGAAAAGCGGAGGCCGCCCGATTATCGGCGACAAGCGCTGGAGGTCTGGCTGGAGAAGGCGTTTTTTGCCTTCTCTGGCCAGACTGAAGCGACCTCGAGCCGATGGCGGCCGTAGCTGGACAGTAGAAAAGCGAAAGTTCCAAATCAAAAAAACTTGAGGCCGCACACCTCAAGTTTTTTGCTGTTTACCGTAATATCATTTCTAAAAAAAGTAGTTTTTGCTTTCGATAAAAGTTATGATGAGAACAAACAAATGCGGGAAGTGAAATGAAAGTGATGAAGCCTCTTAAACCGTATGGTCTGCATATAACAGCAGTGGTTCTCTTAACGCTCGGGGGGATTATGCTGGAGCTGCTGCTCCCTACTTTAATGGCAAATGTGGTGGATATTGGAATTGTGAATGGAGATATGCCCTACATTTTAAGGACGGGCGGTCTTATGCTGCTTTTAGCTTTTATAGCCATAATCCTCATGACAGGGGTCTCATTTTTTGCCTCTAAAACTGCCCAGGGGTTCGGGAGAGATATTAGACGGAGTTTATTTGTGAATGTAGAAAGTTTTTCCCTGCAGACGTTTGAAAAAGTTGGTACAGCTTCATTAATCACCAGGTCAACGAATGATGTGAAACAAGTCCAAGATGTCTTAAATATGATGCTGCGTATGATGACAAGGGCCCCGTTGATGCTGGTCGGCGGTATCATTATGGCGGTGACGAGGGAACCGGGGTTATCCTCGGTTTTTTTAGGAGCCTTGCCGTTGCTGGCGCTTTTAATTTTTATCATTTCCAGAAAAGCCATACCTTTATTTGTGTCTTTACAAAAAAAGACAGACCGATTGAATCTGATTGTCCGCGAGAACTTGACAGGGGTCCGTGTCATACGTGCCTTTAATCGTGCAATCCGTGAGAGAAAGCGTTTTGATGCTGCGAATATGGATTTTCGCAATACAGGAATACAAGTTAATAAAATGATGGCCGTGATGTTTCCCGTGATGATGATTGTCATGAATTTTACAAACATTGCCATCGTTTGGTTTGGAGCGGTGCGCATTGATCAGGGAATTATGCAGGTCGGGAACTTGATGGCTTTTTTGCAGTACTCCATGATGATCTTAATGTCACTGATCATGCTGTCTTTCGGCTTTATTATGATACCTCGTGCGAAAGCTTCAATGGATAGAATCATTGAAGTGCTCAATATGGAAAATGACATATTTGATCCAGAGCAGCCAAAGGCCTGCCAAGGTGAGGGAAATGTTGAGTTTAAAGAGGTAACGTTCAGATATGAGGGTGCAGAAAAACCGGTTCTTCACCGGATTTCTTTCACAGCCAAAAAAGGCGAGACAACTGCGATTATTGGAAGTACCGGATCCGGAAAATCCACTCTGCTTCAACTGATACCGAGGTTTTACGATGTCGGGAGCGGAGCAGTTTACGTGGACGGTGTAGATGTCCGGGAGATGTCCCAGCAGGAATTGAGAGCAAAAATGGGCTACGTTCCTCAAAAAGCTTTTTTATTCAGTGGAACACTGCTGGAAAATTTGCGGTATGGGAACAAAACGGCTACTGAAAACGAAATCTGGGAAGCACTTGATATTGCCCAGGCTTCAGAATTTATAAGGGAAAAAGAAGAAGGAATCCGCTTCATGATCGAGCAGGGAGGAGCGAACCTGTCGGGAGGCCAAAAGCAGAGACTGTCTATCGCCCGAGCGTTGATCAGAAAACCGGAAATCTATTTATTTGATGACAGTTTCTCCGCCTTGGATACTAAAACAGATGCAGCGTTAAGAGCAGAGCTGAACAAGGTGACAAAGGATGCGACAGTGATTGTAGTCGCCCAGCGGGTAAGTACTGTGATGGACGCAGATCAGATCATCGTTCTTGAGGAAGGAGAAGTAGCCGGGATCGGCACTCATCAGGAACTGGTGGGACAAAACCGCATTTATCAGGAAATTGTAGCTTCTCAGCATGCAGAGGAGGAAGGAGCATGAGCCAGCACCGTGGCCGAGCCGGCTACAGGCCGGGGGGCGGAAGGCATGGGATCGCGCCGGTTGAAAAACCAAAAGAATTTAAAAAAACACTTAAAAGATTGGCCGGCTATTTAAAGCCGCGTAAATACCAGCTTATACTGGTAACGTCTGCTGCCGTTTTCTCTACACTTTTTAATGTAATCACACCGAAGCTGCTGGGGGATGCCACCACGTCCATTTTTTCCAGCATTACTACCGGCACAGGCATTGACTTCAACTTTCTGCAAAATCTTCTGCTGATATTATTGGTTCTTTATGTGATTTCAGCAGCCTTTTCGTATGTGCAGCAGTATTTAATGGCCGGAGTTTCACAAAAAACAACGGCTGAAATGAGAAGTGAAGTTTATGAGAAATTGGCTCGGATGCCACTGAGCTACTATGACCGTCACCCTCACGGGGACATCTTAAGCAGGGCGATTAACGACATTGATAATATTAACAATTCGATCCAGCAGGCGCTGTCACAGCTGATCACTTCTTTTATTGCCATTATTGGTACGATCATCATGATGCTTATCATCAGTCCGGTGCTGACACTCGTTGTATTGATCACGTTTCCCTTGAGTGCTTTGGTTATCCGGTTTGTCGCAGCTTTTTCCCAAAAACATTTTATAAACCAGCAGAAGGAATTGGGGAATGTCAATGGGCATATTGAAGAAATGTTTTCCGGTCATCAGGTCGTCAAAGCTTTTGGGCATGAAAAAACAGCGATTAAAGAATTTGACGAAATCAACGACCGGCTCTATCAAGCAGGCTGGAGAGCTCAATTTATAAGCGGCATCATGATGCCGCTCATGAACTTTGTGGGAAACCTCGGTTATGTCTTCGTCAGCATCATTGGAGGACTGCTTGTGTTGAACGGCAGTATCAGGATTGGGGATGTTCAGGCATTTATTCAATATTCCCAACAGCTTACACATCCGATGACACAGGCCGCTGGGATTGCCAACATGATTCAGACCGCACTGGCATCGGCTGAAAGAGTGTTTCACCTGCTTGATGAAGATGAGGAGAGGAAAGAGGAGCCGTCTCCAGTAGATCTGGAACAGCTGCAGGGAAGAATTACCTTTGAGAATGTCCGTTTTGGCTATGAAAAAGATCAGCCGATTATCAAAGATTTGAATCTTGAAGTGGAGCCCGGCCAGATGATTGCAATCGTCGGCCCAACAGGAGCCGGTAAAACAACCATTATCAATCTATTAATGAGATTTTACGAACTCGACAGCGGCCGTATTTTGATAGATGGCCACGATATCAGCAGTTTGACCCGCGAGCAGGTAAGATCTTTGTTTGCTATGGTTCTTCAGGATACATGGCTGTTCAACGGAACAATCAGGGACAATATTGCCTATGGACGCGAAGGTGCCAGCGAGGAGGAAGTCATTCAGGCTGCGAAAAATGCCTATGCAGATGAATTCATCCGAACACTGTCTAAAGGGTATGATACGGTTCTTGGCGAGGATGCATCAAATCTTTCCCAGGGCCAACGCCAGCTGATCACGATTGCAAGAGCTATTTTATCGGATCCAAAAATTTTAATATTAGACGAAGCGACAAGCAGTGTCGATACCCGGACAGAAATGAATATTCAACAGGCGATGAATGCACTGATGGCCGGCCGTACAAGTTTCGTCATTGCCCACCGTCTATCCACGATTAGGGATGCAGATATCATTTTGGTCTTAAAAGATGGGGATATTATTGAAAAAGGTCCACATGATGAACTGATGAAATTGAATGGTTTTTATGCGGATCTTTATAGAAGCCAGTTTAGCGGGAGGGCAAGTTAAGGGTAAACAAGTGAGAGGAACAGCAGGAGAAATGGGGGCTGCCTTTTATGCTGCTTCCGGCAAAAGGATGAATTCTTCACACTTTCGTTTGTTGAACCCTAGTAAGACGCAATCGCGTTATCCTGCATAGAACAAGTGTGAGGATGCATTTCCAAAGTCTAGCCGGGTTCGTCCCCGTCTGGGCTCTCGTCCGTGCTGAACGGTCATGCAAACGACGTATTCGTTTCCGTTATGTCGCTCATCCGTGTTAATGGTCATGCAATCGACGTATTCGTTCCCGTCATGTTGCACATCCTGACGGAACAGTCACGCAAACGTTGGGCTCGTCCCGGAAATTGTACCCACACTTCGTATGGGGAAGCTGCGCAACAGTGGTGCCACCCCCGCCTCCCTCACGGAAAGGGGACAAAAGTTAATGAACGAGACAACAACCCTGTCGTTTACAATAATTAAGGAACCATGGATTTCGTGGAATTCAGCCATAAAAAATTATTCGATTTAAAAATGGAAAAGGGCCCCACCCAGGTGAGGAGCCCTTCTTTGTATAGGCTAAAATATCCGCTGCCACCAGCGTTTTTTCTTTTCTTTTTGGTCTGAGGAATCCTTTTGATGTTCGTGCGTATGATCTGTACAAAATTCCTTCGGCTCTGTCCCTTTAACAAAATAGGTAAGGCGGAAAACCGGGCAGGAGTTCGTTGCTTTTTTGCCGTTCGCAGGATCTACCGGAACAGCAATAACGTTGGATGGAGGGGAAAAGGCATGGCCCTTTTCATCCTGTTTTTCCAATGCACGCTCCATGAACCGGATCCAAATGTTTTTTGCATATAGTTTTTCTTCAGTTAAAGTGATTTCTTTCCCTTTGTCATAGCCTGTCCATACGACGGAAGCCATTTTTGGAGTAAAACCTGCCATCCAGCTGTCAGAGTTGGTAGAGCCGGACTTCCCGGCATATTCCCTGCTCATCTGGTTGATGACGGAAGCACCGGTAACCGCTGCATATCCATTCAATTTTTTATCAAACATGCCTGTCATCATATGGCTTAATACAAAAGACAGTCCGGGATCCAGAACCTGCTCCCTGGATTTGGGTGATTCATAGATCACTTTTCCTCTGGAGTCTTCTACGCGCCGTATGAAGACCGGCTCGACTTTTTTGCCTCCGTTGGCAATGATGCTGTAGGCATTTAGCAGATCAATGACCTTTACCCCTGAAGTTCCTAAGGCAAGGGAAGGAACTTCTTTCATCTTCGTAGTAAACCCAAGTCTGCGCGCCATGTCTGACAGAGTATCTTGCCCAAGAAAAAGATGAGTTTTAACGGCATAGATATTGTCGGATAATGCCAGCGCTTGCGCCATAGTGATTTCTTCATTTGCATATTGGTTGTTATAGTTATGCGGCGTATAATCAGCCTGGCCATTATCGAATCTGAAGGTTGTCGGCTCGCTCCGCAGCATGGTTGATGGAGTAAACCCCTGTTCTAATGCAGCATAGTAGAGCAAAGGCTTGATCGTTGAGCCGGGCTGCCGTACCGCCTGGGTAGCTCTGTTAAAAGGGCTCTCTCTGTAATTTCTTCCGCCGACAAGGGCCGTTACATATCCGGTTTCGGGATCCATTGCAGCAAATCCGGCCTGAATGCCGGAGGATGCCGATATCGTTTCGCTAATCACCTGTTCTGCAATTTCCTGTTGTGCCGGATCAAGGGACGTATAAACTCTCAATCCTCCAAGTGCAATAATTCTCTCATCAATCCCTGCTTTTTCTTTCAGCTCTTTTTTGACAGTATCATAAAAATAAGGAGCTATTTCTGCCTGGTGGTGCGGGTGTTTTCCGATAAATGTTAGCTTTTCTTGTTCAGCCGCCTCTGCCTCGGCTTTGGAAATTACACCCGTTTCCTCCATAGCACGTAAAACAAGCTTTTGTCTGGATTTTGCTTTTTCTTCTGAAACGAGAGGAGAATAGATACCGGGACCCTTGGGAACGCCTGCAAGCAAGGAAGCTTCCGCCAGGGAAAGATCTTTTGCGCTTTTTCCGAAATAAAATTGGCTGGCGGCCTCAATGCCATGTGCTCCATGGCCAAAGGAGATGGTATTGATATAGCCCTCCAGAATATCATCTTTCTCATAATTTGCTTCCAGCCGTATAGTATAGAAGGCCTCCACTATTTTTCTGGACCAAGTTTTTTCCAATGTCAAAAACAGATTCCGGGCGTACTGCTGGGTAATCGTGCTGGCTCCCTGAACTTTGCCCATGGCTTTGATGTTTGCCGCAACAGCGCCCCCGATTCTTTTTATATCAAAGCCGTAATGATGGTAAAAAGTGCGGTCCTCTATCGCAATGATCGCCTCTTTCATATGGGAAGGCACTTCATTCAGCGAAACCCAATACCGCTTTTCGCCGCTGTTGCTTTCACCAATGACCGATCCGTCCGATGCATAGTATAAAGTGGATTGCGGAATGGATAATGGCGGCGGCCCGAGGATTTTAATCCACAGCCAAAATGACAACAATAATACAGCCGCAGCTCCGGCAGCCAAAATGCTCAACACAGAAATCATGCGGAGTGCCCGCCATTTTCTCTTTGTGCCTGTGACTGTTTCCATCCTTACTCCCTCCATTCTAGCAATCTTAATTAACAGTATGAGAGAAATGACAGGAATTTATTCACAGGGCCTGCATCAATTTTTTGAAGTCAGCTATTTATAATTGAACAGGAAGGATTGAACATGGCGCTTGCATAGACTTTCCTCTAAAATTTTTCTATAATGAATAGGTTATATTACATACAAAGGGTGTGGCGGAATTGACAGCGGATGTCCAAACTCCAGTCAAAATTCACCTCACGACGAACTTTCAGCTGGATGGTGAAGAAGAAACGTTTGAAATGATTCTGTTCGGTCGTTATTATCGCAAGAGAGGTACGGCTTATCTCAAATATGATGAGGTTCAGGAGGAAGGAACCGTCCATACGCTAGTAAAAGTGGGTGAAAAAGAAGCAGCCATTTTCAGAAAAGGGATGATTCATATGCGTATGAAATTCCGGCTGAATGAACAAAAGGACGGTTCTCATGAGAGTGAGTACGGATCCCTTTTACTGTCTACGTTTACGAATAAACTGGCGATCCACGAGCTGGATCATACCTGCGAAGGTACCATCCATCTCGGATATGATTTATATATGCAAGGCACGCATGCAGGGAAGTACGATATGAAAATACAGTATTGGGAGGATAAAGGGAATCTATGAATGTTGTTGAACAAGTACAAGAAAAATTAAAACATGAGATCAAACAGGCAATTTTCAAGGCGGGTCTTGCGAACGAAGATGAAATTCCTGCCGTCGTCCTCGAAACTCCGAAGGATAAGTCCCATGGGGACTATTCCACAAATATGGCTATGCAGCTTGCCCGAATTGCAAAAAAAGCCCCGCGGGCAATTGCAGAAGAGATCAAAGATCACTTGGATACATCACGGGCTTCCATAGAAAAAATTGATATCGCCGGACCGGGGTTTATTAATTTTTATATGGATAACAGCTATTTGACAGACCTGGTCCCGGCAATTTTGAAAGCAGGGGATGACTACGGGCGCTCGAACGCCGGAAAAGGACAAAAAATTCAAGTGGAATTTGTTTCTGCCAATCCGACAGGCGATCTTCACTTGGGTCATGCACGGGGTGCCGCTGTAGGGGATGCACTGTGCAACATTCTCGATAAAGCAGGATACGAGGTTTCAAGAGAATATTATATTAATGATGCCGGAAACCAGATCAATAACCTTGCCCGCTCAGTAGAGGCGCGGTATTTCCAGGCCGTGGGCATTGACAAGCCTATGCCTGAGGATGGCTACCATGGGGTGGACATTATTGATATCGGGAAAAAGTTGGCTGAAAAATACGGTGATAAGTTTGTCCGCGAAAATGAGGATGAACGCTTTGCATTTTTCCGTCGTTACGGATTGGATTATGAACTGGACAAACTGAAAAAAGTACTGGAACAGTTCCGGGTATCTTTTGATGTGTGGTATTCGGAAACATCTCTTTATGAAAGCGGCAAGGTGAAAGAAACTTTGGAGCTGCTCCGGGAAAGAGGCCATATTTATGAAGAGGATGGGGCAACATGGTTCCGTTCCACAGATTTTGGTGATGATAAAGACCGTGTATTGATTAAAAAAGATGGAAGTTATACGTACATTACACCAGATATTGCCTATCACCTGGATAAAATTAAGCGCGGATTTGATAAGCTGATTAATATTTGGGGAGCAGATCATCACGGCTATATCCCAAGAATGAAGGCGGCAATTGAAGCGCTTGGTTATGACCCTGCTCGTCTGGAAGTAGAAATTATCCAGCTCGTTCAATTGTATAAAGACGGAGAGCGGGTGAAAATGAGCAAGCGGTCCGGAAAGGCCGTAACTATGAACGATTTGATAGAAATGGTGGGCCTTGATGCAGTGAGATATTTCTTTGCCATGAGAAGCTCAGATACACATATGGACTTCGACCTGGATCTGGCTGTCGCTGAATCTAATGATAATCCTGTCTATTATGCTCAATATGCTCATGCACGCATTTGCAGCATTTTACGTTCCGCTGAAGACAAGGGAATTACTTTTGATGAAGAGATGGATGTCGCATCTTTGACCAGTGAAAAAGCGACCGATCTTCTAAAGAAACTCGGTGATTTTCCTCAAGTCATTGCAGAAGCGGCAGAAAAAAGAATTCCGCACCGGATTACGAACTATATTTTTGATTTGGCTTCAGCATTTCATAGTTATTATAATGCCGAAAAAGTGTTGAACGAAGCACAGGTGGAAGAAACAAAAGCTCGTCTGGCGCTTGTAAAGGCGGTAAGAATCACGCTGAAAAATGCTTTGAAGCTTGTCGGTGTATCTGCTCCGGAAAAAATGTAGTTTTTCGGGATCAGTGGTAAAACGAAGCGGATGCCTGGCTTTGCGCATCCACCAATACAACTGAAATCAAAAAGCTCGGCGTAAGAGAGACGATGATCTTTCTTGCGCCGGGTTTTTTAAAAGTGAAAAACGGCAGCAATGATGGTTGGAACTGCAGGACAGAGTCAAAGAAATTTTTTGAAAACCATCCCTGCCCATTCTTTTATTCGGACTGCAAAAGGCGGATCCGCCAAATCTTCCAAGAACAGCCGGCTCGACCGGCTGATATCTGCCTGTAAAACCTTTTCCGTTTCACAAATAAATTCTGGATCATACACAAAGCAATTGATTTCAAAATTAATATGAAAACTTCTGCAATCAAAGTTTGCTGTTCCAATATCACACACTTTTTGGTCGATTAACAGCACTTTTGCATGAAAAAAGCCGGTTTCATATTGATAGACACTGCCGCCTCCTGCAAGAATGATACGCAAATAATGAAGCGAAGCTTCTTTGACAAGCGGGTGATCCGACATGTTTGGTACCAGAACGGTGACAGTTACACCTCTTTCAATGGCACGTACCAGACCTGAAAATACTGCATCTGGAGGGATGAAGTAGGGTGTACCGATAAAAATGCTTTTTTCAGCCTCATTGATTAACCGGAGAATTTCTTTTTCCGCCTCTATCCCTTGTGTTGGTAAAAAGCGATGAGACATCCTTCCTGTTTCCAAAGGGGGAAATAGATCAGGATCTTCCAGGTGGTCTTTACCTGTCGCCCTTTTCCAGTCCAACAGGAACTCTTTCTGTAAATCAGCCACACCTTCTCCTTCAACACGGAGATGATAATCCCTCCAGGGAGTTAATACCGGATCCAAATTGATATACTCTTTTCCGACATTAAACCCGCCCACATATCCCACCTTTCCGTCCATAATGGTGACCTTTCGATGGTTTCGCTGCTGAAGGGAAAAGAAGAGAAAAGGAAGGCGCGGACGATGTCCATACACTACCTCAATTCCTGCACCGCGAGCTTTTTTAATGACTTTTTTCTTTATTTTCCGGCTGCCGAACCAATCAAGCAGAAGCCGCACTTTAATACCTTTATGTGCCTGGTCCATTAACGCTTCGAAAAACAGTTCGCTGAAGTGATCGTTTTTGACAATATAAAACAAAACATGAATGCTTTCCTTTGCCTTGTACAGGTCATCAAAATAGTTGGAGAAAAGGTCAGGACCGGTAGTGATTAACTGCAGTTCCCCATTTCTTATCGGATAGTCAGGCGGGCTGCTTTTTTTCTTATGCAGAAGTCTTCCAAGAAAAAAGTCTACAGAAGCGGCAATATATAATATGATTATGACGATAGTGAATCCAGCGAGCCACTTCAATAACGATTCCCCCCGGGCGAAAGTTTAGAAAGAAATAGACGTTTGATTAGCATTCCCCAAATTAGGTTGAAAAAGCTGTGAAGTTGGAATAAATCGTGTATAATGTCAATGGATGTACAAATCATGTATATGTATGGATTCGGTTGCTTTTTACCCGTATGAATGAATATTTCGCGGGGAAAAGCTGAAAAGGGAAGTTGGTGAAAATCCAACGCGGTCCCGCCACTGTAATTGGGAGCGTTCTGCAATAACCACTGTGCAAAAGGCATGGGAAGGGGCAGTACGTGATGATCATGAGCCAGGAGACCTGCCGGATTCCAGCACCAGGACCTGCGCGGATGGGGAAGGGTGGCGGCCGAAAACAGCACAATAGGATTGTGTCTGTTTATCACGTCATGCCTTTATATACTCATCTCCTGCGCACAGGGGATGTTTTTATTTTTATATAGGAGGATTTACAGCATGAAAAAGTTTTATTCATTGTTGGCAGTACTTTTGCTGGCAGGATGGCTTGCAGCCTGCGGTAATCAGGAAGGTGCCAATGAAGAGCAAAAGACAGTTGATCCGAAGACCGAGCAAACTGCAGACAGCAGATTTCCGGTAACATTGACGGATGCAGCAAATCAGGAGGTAACGATTGAGGAAAAACCTGAAAAAATAGTTTCTCTTATACCCAGCAATACGGAAATTTTGTATGCAGTCGGTGCAGGAGATGAGGTAGTAGCGGTTTCCGAGCATGACCAATATCCTGAAGAAGTGAAGGATAAGGAACAGGTGGCAGGATTGGAGCTGAATATTGAAAAAATCCTTTCCCTGGAGCCTGATCTTGTTTTGTCGCACGCTTCTGCAGGTGACAGGTGGGATTCCGGTTTACAGCAACTGAAGGACAGCGGCATTCCAGTTCTGATTGTCAAGGATGCACAAAACTTTGATGAAGTGTATGAAACCATTGAATTCATCGGGAAAGCAACAGGCCGGACTGAGGATGCAGCAACAGTTGCAGAAGACATGAGGAGCAAGCTCGACGACATAAAAGAGAAAGCGGCAGGGATTAAAGAGGAAGACAAAAAGTCCGTCTTCTTGGAAATTTCCCCGGCGCCTGAAATTTACGCAGTGGGACAAAATACATTTATGGACCAAATGCTAGAAACCATCCATGCGAACAACGCTGTGGAAGAAGAGGGCTGGCCAATGATGAACGAAGAGGCCATTATGGAAATTAACCCGGATGTCATCATTGTCAATTATACATATGTCGAAAATCCGGTGCAGCAAGTACTCGATCGGAAAGGATGGCAGGATATTACAGCTGTCAAAGAAGAACAAGTCTTTATGGTGGACGAAGCCCTGACAAGCCGCCCCGGACCGCGGATTGTTGAAGGAGTAGAGGCTCTTGCAAAATCTGTTTATCCGGAAATATTCGATAAGTAAAGTTCTCATCGCTTATTTTGCGGCAATCATTTTTTTGATTGCCGCTATTTTTGCCGGCATCTCCATCGGAGCTGTCAGGGTGCCGGCAGGAGATATTTTCTATATGATGGGAGGAAAATTTCTTTCAGGATCGCGTGGCTATGAGCCTGATCCGATGTACCTGAATATTGTTTTCAATATCCGTCTGCCGCGGGTAGTGCTGGCAGGGCTTGTAGGAGCCTCACTTGCCATCGCCGGAGCCGCATTTCAGGGGCTGCTTCGAAATCCGCTGGCCGATCCGTATACGTTGGGAGTATCCTCCGGAGCATCTGTCGGTGCGGTGTTTACATTATTTTACCAGCTTTCACTGCCGGGAGCCGGATTATATACACTGCCGCTGCTCAGCATACTGTCAGCTTTTGTTACAATCCTGATCGTCATTTCTTTTGCCAGAAGCGTTGACAGATCGATGAAAGTGGAAACAATTATTTTAACTGGTATTATTTTTAGTTCATTTCTCGGTGCGCTCATTTCGTTGATGATCGCTTTATCAGGAGAGGAACTGCGCCAAATTATCGGCTGGCTGCTGGGAAGTGTAGCGATGAGAGGGTGGAGCTATGTCCGGATTATTTTGCCTTTTTTGCTTGCCGGAAGCATGGTGTTGCTCTTGAATACCCGTGAGCTGAACGCTATTGCTTTTGGCGAGGAACGGGCTCAATATCTTGGCGTCAATGTTGCTGCAAGAAAGTTTGCAGTGCTGGGAGCGGGTTCCATGATTACAGGTGCTGCGGTGGCTGTCTCGGGGACCATCGGTTTTGTAGGTCTTGTTATTCCACATCTTGCAAGGTTGTTATGGGGGCCGGACCATAAGCATTTGCTTCCGCTTTCGATGCTGGTGGGGGCAGGTTTTCTCATTTTGACAGATTTGACAGCAAGAACGATCATTGAACCGGCAGAATTGCCGATTGGTGTGATCACTGCCTTGATCGGTGCACCGGTATTTGCATATATATTATTGAGAAGACGCAAGGAAAGAAGTGGTGGCTGATGCTTCAAGTGGAACATCTTTCCGGAGGTTATTCGGAACAGAATATATTAAAAGACATATCGTTTACTGTAGAGCGAGGGGAAATGTTTGGGATACTGGGACCAAACGGCAGCGGGAAATCAACCTTGCTGAAAATGATCAGCCGTCTCGTTCCATTCAAAACTGGGAAAATTACGGTGGCGGGTCGTCCGCTTCAGGCTTTTTCTTCTAAGGATCTTGCCAAAATGATGGCTGTCTTGCCTCAGGCATCGTCGGAAGTGTTCCCGTTCACTGTGAAAGAAACTGTAGAACTTGGAAGGTATGCCCATCAGCGGGGGCTCTTTCATTCTTGGACCCAAAAGGATGAATCAGTCGTTCAGGAAGCGATGGAACTGACAAAAGTACAGGTGTTTCAGGATGCTTCTATACAGGATTTGTCCGGTGGAGAGCGGCAGCGGGCATTCTTATCCCAGGCGCTTGCACAAGAGCCGGAGATCCTTTTGCTGGATGAGCCGACCAATCACTTGGACCTTTCCCACCAAAAAAATCTTCTCGACCAGCTAAAGATATGGACCAGAGAAAAGGGGTTAACGGTTATTACCGTCTTTCATGACTTGAATTTAGCCTCACTTTATTGTGACCGTCTGCTATTATTAAGCAATGGGCAGGTGGTGCAAACAGGAAGTCCGGAAGAAGTGCTGAATGAGTCTCTTATTCGGAGCGTGTACCATACAGAGATTGAAAAGCTTCCGCATCCGGAGGTACCTAAGCCTAACATGGTATTGGTTCCGGAGATAAAAAAAGCCGGCGGCGCTCTGAAGGAAGGCCATATCAGAAAGGATAAAGAAACTGTCAGACTTGAATCCCCGTTTTTTCTGAAAACGATCCTCTCTGCACCAAATGGTTCAGGGGTTGGCTGGAAAAAGAGATTCAAGGTCAAAAATGGCTTGTCTGCCAATGAACAGGATCCCCAGGCAATAGAAATGATTATTCAGGCAGAACGGATTTATTCAATTAGTAAAACGTTTGGGACAGGTGATCATTCGATCATATTTGTTTTGACGGCAGACCGGCATTTGCATTATGTACATACATGGCTTGTCATCAATGGCCATGCAGATGAAAGCGTCCTGATTGAAGCGCTGGCAACAGGTCTGGAAGCGAAGGAAAAAGCTTTGAGGAAATATACCAGGTCCACTGTGGCGGATGACGGGCTTGCGGTGGCTTTTACTCAGACAGGAAAGGAAATTGTATCGGCCAGACCCTCCTCTGAAGTTGGGGAAACGATTTTACGGGGGGTCATGGAATGCGTGGAGGCACTATTGGAAGAAATCGTCCTGAAATGAGCCAGTAAACCCTTAAACGGGTCTGTTATGTTTCAATCATACCTATTTTTACTGTCCTGTCCATAGGGCAGCTTTTTTTATTCCATCCCCTTCAATCTTGACTGAATGCTCATTCATTATATAAAATGAAGTTAATAACTTTCTGAAAAGTCATATACTGTTATAACAAAGCAGAAGGGAGCGGACAGGATATGCATGCTGGTTTATGGCTGAATTGGATGGCATTTCTTCTTGTAACCGCATACGGCATATATTTGTTTGCCTATGTGGTCAGAACCCGTATTCATTTTATTAAACTGGGAAAAAAAGAAGAATTTGACCAAGACATAAAAGCACGGCTGAAAAACATATGGACCTATGTGTTCGGGCAAAAAAAGCTGCTCAAGGATCGAAAGAGCGGAATCATTCATGTCATGTTTTTTTACGGATTCATCCTTGTGCAATTCGGGGCGGTCGATTTTATTTGGAAAGGTCTTGTTCCGGGATCCCATATACCCCTCGGTCCGCTGTATCCCGGGTTTAAATTTTTTCAGGAAATCGTGACTCTTATTATCTTGTTTGCGGTGGCATGGGCGTTTTACAGGCGGTATATTGAAAAGCTTGTCAGATTAAAACGGGGCTTTTATGCAGGGCTTGTTCTGTTATTTATCGGAGGGCTTATGCTCTCAGTCCTATTCGGAAACGGTATGGCCCTTATTTGGCAGCAAGAGCCGCTGACATGGGCAGAGCCGGCAGCTTCAGGCATTGCGGCGGCATTCGGATGGATGAGCCCATTTGCTGCAGGGGTCATGTTTTATGTGGCATGGTGGCTGCATTTGCTGATATTATTGGCTTTCCTCGTGTATGTACCCCAATCGAAGCATGCTCATTTAATTGCAGGCCCGGCCAATGTTTACCTGGAGCCGCCGGATGGCGGGAAAAAGCTGAAGCCCATTGATTTTGAAGATGAGACAGCTGAAACATTTGGTGTCGGCAAAATAAGTGAATTTACTCAATTCCAGCTTGTGGACCTGTATGCCTGTGTTGAGTGCGGGCGCTGTACGAATATGTGCCCGGCGACCGGTACAGGGAAAATGCTCTCTCCGATGGATATCATGATTAAACTCCGCAATCATTTAACAAACTATGGTGCGTCGGTTACTAGAAAGCAGCCGTGGGTTCCTTCCTATGCCTTTGCGAATACAGTGGGCAACCAAATGGCCAAAACAAGCAGTGATAACGGTGCTTCAGAAGCGGCAGCAGCTGCTGACTATGAACCCAGAATGATTGGAGATATCATTACGCAAGAGGAGCTGTGGGCCTGTACGACTTGCCGAAACTGCGAGGACCAATGCCCTGTCATGAATAAGCATGTAAGCCATATCATCGATATGCGCCGTTATCTCGTACTGACGGAAGGGAAAATGAATCCTGATGCCCAGCGGGCGATGCAGAGTATTGAAAGACAGGGAAATCCTTGGGGCCTGAACCGTAAAGAAAAAGAAAACTGGAGAGATCTTCGAGAGGATATCCACGTGCCGACAGTCAAAGAGATGAAAAAAGCCGGTGAGGAATTCGAGTATCTTTTATGGGTCGGCTCGATGGGGGCATTTGACAGTAGAAGCCAAAAAATTGCCCTGTCTTTTGCAAAGCTGCTGAATAAAGCCGGAGTGTCATTTGCCATTCTCGGGAACAAGGAGAAAAATTCAGGAGACACACCGCGCCGTCTCGGCAATGAGTTTCTTTTTCAGGAACTGGCCGCTGCCAATATAAAAGAGTTTGAGAAAAACAACATTAAAAAAATTGTGACCATAGATCCGCATGCCTATAATATATTTAAAAACGAATATCCTGATTTTGGTTTGGAAGCGGAAGTGTACCACCATACTGAGTTGCTTGACCAGCTTGTTAAAGAAGGCCGTTTGGAGCCAAAGTATGAAGTGAATGAAAAAATTACTTTCCATGATTCTTGCTATCTTGGCCGCTATAACGATGTGTATGACCCGCCCAGGGAAATTCTTACATCGATCCCGGGTGTAAAGTTGGTAGAAATGGAGAGAAACAGGGACAATGGGATGTGCTGCGGAGCGGGTGGAGGCTTGATGTGGATGGAGGAGGATACAGGAATTCGGATCAATGTGGCCAGAACAGAGCAGGCCCTTGCAGTTGATCCATCAGTTATCACTTCCGGATGCCCATACTGCTTGACCATGCTCAGTGATGGCACAAAAGCGAAAGAAGCAGAAAGCAGAGTACACACGTACGATGTTGCGGAAGTTTTGGAAAGGTCTGTATTTGGAAAAGTGGAAGTTTCATAGAATACTTGGAGGTGCTCATATAAGGAGCGCCTCTTGCTGAATCGGTTCACTGAGCGAGCGGTCAATCAGTGTTTGTAAGCGCTTAAAAAGTTATGCTGACTGTAAAAATATTTGCCGAAAGACTTGTGGTGATAAGTCAATGAAAAAATGAAAAAAGAAATAGCTGTCAGTACTTTTTTTATCAAAAAAATGGCGCACTAAAACTAACCCGCCCAATTGAAGAAACATGTTCATATATGGCTGAAAGGATTCAAAAGCATTTTGTCTTTTGGACTATACGCTTCTTTCTGGCGTGTAGAGTTGGTGGTTGCGTAGTAGCACATCCACCAGACTCATAAGTTTTTCTCAAGTCATGACAAGGGCTTTTTTATGTTGGTATTTCGGAACTGTGACCCGTACAATTGTTGTACTGCAAGCGCACAGTTGATCGATGATGGATGCAGGTGAGCTGAAAGAAAAGCCTGGAAGCTCCACCTGCAACATATGATATCCCGGACTAATCGATTCTAAGCATTCGCAGCCGGGGCCCCGATTCCTTTCCGTCGCCTGCTAAGAATTGGACACTTCAGTTAATGGCAAGCAGCTTCGTTGTGCCTTGGGTATAAGATCAGTGGCTTGGCAAACCGGCCGGTATGGAAACAGAAAAAACTCTATCATACAGTTATCAAGGAGCAAATTTTTGTTCTTGAAATATATAATACGAGGAGAGGGATGAATGAGAAGAACAGTCATTCTGGAAGGGGCAAGAACTCCGTTTGGAAAGTTTGGAGGCGGACTACGTGTATTGAGCGCTTCGGACCTCGGAGGAATTGCGGTAAAAGAAGCGTTAAGCCGTTCCGGTGTGAAGCCGCAAGATGTTCAGGAAGTGATACTAGGCACAGTTTTACAGGGAGGACAGGGACAAATTCCATCGAGGCAGGCGGCGAAAAAGGCAGGGATTCCATGGAATGTAAAAACGGAAACCATTAATAAAGTATGTGCTTCGGGCATGCGGGCTGTTACTCTGGGAGATCAAGTCATTCGGTCAGGAGACGAAGAAGTGATCGCGGCCGGCGGAATGGAGTCCATGTCCAATGCACCGTATATACTCCCGAAAGCGAGATGGGGCTATAAGATGGGTAACGCTTCGGTCGTTGACGGAATGACTTATGACGGACTGACTTGTTCATTCTCAGGTGTCCATATGGGGACCTACGGAAATGATCGTGCGAAGGAGTTCGAGATTACAAGAGAGTCCCAGGACGACTGGGCCCTAAGAAGCCATGTAAGGGCGCTGAGGGCGAAGGAACTGCTGGCTGAAGAGATGGTTCCGGTGGAAGTCCCGCAGCAAAAAGGGGAGTCCGTTATAGTGGATCAGGATGAGGGCCCAAGGAGTGATACAACCAGAGAAAAGCTGGCAGCACTGAGGCCGGTATTTGATCCGGATGGGACCATTACAGCGGGAAATGCTCCCGGAGTCAATGACGGGGCTGCAGCTCTTATCCTGATGAGCGAGGAAAGGGCAATTCGTGAAAGGAGAAAACCGCTCGCAACTATCCTTGGCCATGCAGAGATGGCAGCAGAAGCAAAGGATTTTCCGAAAACTCCTGGACTCGTGATTGAAGAACTGTTGAAAAAATGCGGAAAAACAATAGAGGAGGTCGATCTGTTTGAAATAAATGAAGCCTTCGCTGCTGTGGCCCTGATAAGCAGTAAAATTTCCCGGGTTCCCTCTGAAAAAATAAATGTGAATGGCGGGGCTATTGCTTTGGGACACCCGATAGGCGCAAGCGGGGCGCGAATTATCCTGACTCTTGCCTACGAGTTGAGGCGCCGAGGCGGAGGGCTTGGTGTTGCTTCCATCTGTTCAGGGGGCGGCCAGGGCGACGCCATTATGCTGGAAGTTCCCAAAAATGATTGAGCTGGAGGGGAAGCAATGCAAATTGAAACAGTAATGGTAGTAGGAGCGGGGCAAATGGGCTCAGGAATTGCTCAAGTATGTGCCCAGTCGGGATTTCAAGTGTTTCTGAATGACCTTCAAGACACGATGGTTGAAAAAGGGCTGGCTGTCATCCGTAAAAACTTGGAGCGCCAAGTCGGCAAAGAAAAAATGAGTAAGGAAGAAAAAGATGCCATTCTTGCACGGGTGATTCCATCCACTCATCTGAAGGATGCGGAACATGCTGATATGGTCATTGAAGCAGCCACTGAAAATAGTACTGTCAAAATGAACATATTTAAAGAGCTGGATCGCTATGCCCCGGAGCATGTCATTTTGGCAACGAATACTTCATCCCTTCCCATTACAGAAATCGCAGCTGCAACAAATCGTCCGGAAAAAGTCATCGGTATGCATTTTATGAATCCGGTTCCTGTTATGAAACTTGTAGAAATTATTCGGGGTCTGGCAACAGCAGATGAAGTATGTAAGGCAGTCAAAGAGATAACCGGCCGACTGAATAAAATAGCGGTGGAAGTAAATGATTTTCCGGGATTTGTATCAAATCGGGTACTTATGCCGATGATTAACGAAGCCATTTACGCAGTATATGAGGGAGTAGCGAGCAAAGAAGCGGTAGATGAAGTAATGAAGCTGGGCATGAACCATCCGATGGGACCGCTGACCCTTGCTGACTTTATCGGACTGGATACATGCCTTTATATTATGGAGACGCTCCACGAAGGTTTTGGCGATGACAAATACCGCCCCTGTCCCCTGTTGCGAAAATATGTTAAGGCCGGCTGGCTCGGAAGAAAATCGGGAAGAGGATTTTATCAATACACATAGCGGGCGGATGGTTGGCCAATCATGTGAAAAGTACGCGCCTTATGACTTGCGTTGGTAAACAAATACTCAAATTCCGATAAGGAGGAACCCATGAATCTCCAATTTACCGAAGAACAGGTCATGGTGAGGAACATGGTCAGGGATTTTGCCGAATCCGAGATACGTCCGCATATTGAGAGAATGTCAGCCGGCGAGTTTCCCCGTGACATCATTAACAAAATGGGAAAACTGGGGCTGATGGGAATGACAGCTCCTGAACAGTATGGCGGCGCGGGCATGGATTTTATCTCTTATATTATAGCCATTCATGAATTGTCGAAAGTCAGTGCAACGATAGGAGTTATTTTGTCTGTGCATACCTCTGTAGGAACCAATCCGATTCTACAATTTGGAACAGAAGAACAGAAGCTGAAATTTGTCCCTGGACTTGCGAAAGGCCAATCGCTTGCAGCTTTTTGCCTGACAGAGTCCGGGGCCGGGTCAGATGCTGGTGCGATTCAAACGAGAGCGGTGCGTCATGGTGACGAGTACACCGTCAACGGCTCTAAAATGTTTATTACAAATGGCGGCGAAGCGGATGTTTATATTGTATTCGCGGTTACTGATCCCACTAAAGGCCACCGCGGAATCTCAGCGTTTATCCTTGAAAAAGATACACCGGGTTTCCGGATTGGAAAAGATGAGAAGAAGATGGGGCTCGATGGATCCAGAACGGTTCCACTTATTTTCGAAGATGTCAAAATACCCGCGCACCATCTCCTTGGAGAAGAAGGCAAAGGGTTCAGCGTGGCGATGGCCAATCTGAATATTGGACGGATTGGTATTGCAGCCCAGGCATTAGGAATTGCTGAAGCAGCCTATGAGGCGGCATCCGCATATGCAAAGGAGAGAAAACAATTCGGCAAACCGATCGCTGAACAACAAGGAATAGCCTTCAAGCTTGCTGACATGGCCACAGCTGCAGAAGGCGCCAGGCTTCTGCTTTATCGCGCGGCAGAATTGTGCTCTTTAGGAAAACCTTGTGTGAAGGAAGTGTCCATGGCCAAGTTATTTGCATCAAGGGCAGCGATGGAGAATGCAACAGAGGCCATACAAATATTTGGGGGATATGGGTACACAAAAGAATTTCCTGTCGAACGCTTTTTCAGAGATGCAAAAGTGACCGAAATATATGAAGGAACAAGTGAGATTCAAAGAATTGTGATCAGCAGACAGCTTCTGAAATAGATCCGGGCTGGGAGGGGTCTCGATGAACTTTTCATTAAGTGAAGAGCATGAAATGATCAGAAAGATGGTGCATGACTTTGCAAATAAAGAGGTAGAGCCAACAGCAGCTGAACGGGATGAGGAAGAGCGGTTTGATATGACTATTTTTGAGAGAATGGCAGAACTGGGATTGACTGGTATCCCTTGGCCGGAAAAATATGGGGGCATCGGGAGCGATTATTTGGCATACTGCATTGCGGTTGAGGAATTGTCCCGTGTGTGTGCATCCACCGGGGTTACCCTTTCTGCCCACACATCGCTTGCCGGGTGGCCGGTTTTTGCATTCGGTACAGAAGAGCAGAAGGAAAAATATTTAACACCAATGGCTGAGGGAACGAAGATTGGAGCTTATGGACTCACTGAGCCGGGTTCCGGGTCAGATGCAGGCGGGATGAAAACAACAGCTAAGCGAGATGGGGAGCACTACATTTTAAACGGATCCAAAATATTTATCACAAATGGCGGGATCGCCGATGTTTATATTGTTTTTGCCTTGCTTGACCCTAAAGATAAACGAAGTTGTACGGCTTTTATTGTAGAGAAAAATTTTGAGGGATTTTCCATCGGTAAAAAGGAGAAAAAACTGGGGATCCGGTCTTCACCCACAACTGAGATCCTCTTTGAGGACTGTAAAGTTCCCGTGGGAAATGTTCTTGGAGACGAAGGATATGGTTTTAAAATTGCCATGATGACCCTGGATGGCGGTAGAAACGGGATTGCCGCCCAGGCGGTCGGAATTGCTCAAGGAGCCCTTGATGCAGCTTTGGCATATGCCAAAGAAAGAAAACAATTCGGCAGACCGATCATGGATAATCAGGGGGTTTCATTCAAGCTGGCGGATATGGCAACTCTTATCGAGGCTTCCAGGCTGCTCACCTATCAGGCGGCATGGCTGGAGTCCGAAGGGCTTCCATACGGAAAAGCGTCTGCCATGTCCAAGCTAATGGCCGGGGATACGGCCATGAAAGTGACCATCGATGCCGTACAAATATTTGGCGGTTACGGCTATACAAAAGAATACCCGGTAGAACGGTATATGCGTGATGCGAAAATTACCCAAATTTATGAAGGAACCCAGGAGATTCAGCGGCTGGTGATTTCCAGAATGTTATGACACAGGGGTTTAAGAGATGAAGAAAAAACGCCGGGTTTGATCATGCAGGCATGCCTGCTACGGATGAGCCCGCATGGGCAGATGGAGAAGGTGAATTAAATTGGCAGTCAAAAGGGAAATTCAGGCATCAGTAAAAGATCAGAAGCTGGTGGAAATGCGCCGCGGTCAAATGATCCGCGGAGCGGTAAGCCTATTTAAGCAAAAAGGCTTTCACCGGACAACGACAAGAGAAATTGCCAAGGCAGCCGGTTTCAGTATCGGTACGTTGTATGAGTATATCCGGACAAAGGAGGATGTGCTATTTCTTGTCTGCGACAGCATATATGAGAGGGTGCAGAACAGACTGAGCAGCATAGATCTGGAGACAGGGAGTTTACAGGACCTGAAACTCGGGATTGCCCATTATTTTAGAATCGTTGATGAAATGCAGGATGAAGTGCTGGTCATGTACCAGGAAGTAAAATCATTATCCAATGAAGCGCGTTCGTATGTCTTAAAGAAGGAGCTGGAAATGGTCGGCATGTTTGATCAGCTGATCCGTCGCTGTGCAGAAAACGGAGAGCTTTCTCTTACAAGGGACCATCAGAAAATGCTGGCCCATACGATCTTTGTCCAAGGCCAAATGTGGGGGTTCCGCCGCTGGGCTCTTCAAAAGACGTATACAATTGATGAATATATCCGACTCCAGACAGATTTGCTTTTTCCAGAATCAAGCAGTAAAGGATTAGCGGAAATAGGAGGGTGAAATAAGTGAGTGAAGTCTACACGCCCCAATATCCGGTCCGGTTCATCACCGCTTCCAGCCTGTTTGACGGACATGATGCATCCATTAATATCATGCGAAGAATATTGCAGGCAAGCGGAGCAGAAGTCATCCATCTGGGCCATAACCGTTCAGTGGAAGAAGTGGTTCATGCCGCTATACAGGAAGATGTACAGGGAATTGCCGTTTCTTCCTATCAAGGCGGCCATATGGAGTATTTTAAGTATATGTATGACTTGCTGAAGAAAAAGGGGGCGCCGCATATTCGCATATATGGCGGCGGAGGCGGGGTCATCATCCCGCGCGAAAGAAAAGAGCTTCACAATTATGGGGTCGCCCGCATCTTTTCTCCCGAAGACGGGCGCAAGCTCGGCCTGCAGGGGATGATTAATCTAATGCTCCAGGAATGCGACTTTTCCACGGTAGATGATTCGGTTGAACAAGAGGTTGCCAAACTTCCAACAGGCAATATGGCTGTGGCTGCCAAATTAATTACTTTTGCGGAAAATAAAAAAGAAGAGCATATGGACTGGTATAAGGAGATTCTTTCGCGAATTCTTACAATGGGCAAAGAGGCCCCTGTTCTTGGTATTACCGGTACAGGGGGAGCAGGAAAAAGTTCATTGACAGACGAATTAATCCGGAGGTTTCTTCATGAAATTCCGGAAAAAAAGGTGGCTGTTTTATCGGTTGACCCAACACGGCTCAAGACAGGCGGGGCTCTGCTGGGAGACAGGATTCGTATGAATGCGATCTTTTCTCCGCGTGTCTATATGAGAAGCCTTGCCACCCGGGGGTCAAGAAACGAGCTTTCGGCTGCCATCCGCGACGCCATACAAATTGTTCAAGCAGCAGGTGCTGATCTGATTATTGTTGAAACAAGCGGCATAGGCCAGGGGGATGCGGAAATAAGGAAAGTCAGTGATATTGCCCTGTATGTAATGACAAGTGAATATGGTGCTCCCACACAGCTTGAGAAAATAGACATGATTGATTTTGCAGACATCATCGCGATCAACAAATTTGAGAAAAAAGGCTCGGAGGATGCCTTAAACCAGGTGAGGAAACAATATCAAAGAAGCCATATGCTGTTTCATCAGACTATTGACACCATGCCTGTGTATGGAACGATGGCCAATCAATTTAATGATCCAGGGACAAATACTTTATTTGCCGCTCTCATTGAGCTGATAAATAAGAAATGCGGCACAGACTGGAAGGTGTCTTTTCCCAAAACAGAGGCAGTGAAAAATCAAAAAAATGTGATTATTCCCCCCTCACGCCAGCATTATTTACGGGAGATTGCTGAGACTGTACGAACGTATCAAAAGCATACTGCAAACCAGGTACAGACTGCCCGGAAGCTGTTTCAGATAGAAGGCACAATAGAGGCGCTTGAAAGTGAAGGGGAAAACAATGAAATGATTCAAGTTCTTGTGAAAATAAAAGAAGAGGCGGAGGCACAACTTACCCCCTATTCCAAAAAAGTTTTGGAACATTGGGAGGGGACAAAGGAGAGCTATGCAAAAGATCATTATGCTGTAAAAATCAGAGGTAAAGAAATTGTAACGGAATTAAAGACAAAAACCTTATCGGGTCTTTCCATACCGAAGGTCAGCCTGCCTTCCTACAAGGATTACGGTGAAATTTTACAATGGGTATATAAAGAAAATGTACCAGGCTCGTTTCCTTATACAGCAGGTGTATTTCCTTTTAAACGGCAGGGAGAGGATCCGAAGAGACAGTTTGCCGGGGAAGGGACACCCGAGCGTACGAACCGCAGGTTCCACTACTTATCAAAAGATGACAAAGCCAAACGGCTAAGCACGGCTTTTGATTCAGTCACTTTGTATGGAGAAGACCCTGATGAGCGGCCGGATATATACGGAAAAATAGGAGAGAGCGGTGTCAGTATCTGTACGCTTGATGATATGAAGAAACTGTATGCCGGTTTTGACCTGTGTGATCCGTCCACATCTGTCTCCATGACGATCAATGGCCCTGCTCCAATTATTTTGGCAATGTTTATGAATACAGCTATTGACCAGCAGGTGGAAAAAAAGCAGGAAGAGCTGGGCAGAGGGCTGACCCGTGAAGAATTTGAGGAGTTAAAGAGCCACACTCTGAAAACAGTGCGGGGTACTGTTCAGGCCGATATTTTAAAAGAAGATCAAGGACAAAATACGTGTGTGTTTTCTACAGAGTTTGCATTAAGAATGATGGGAGACATTCAGCAGTATTTCATCGATCATCAAGTAAGAAATTATTACTCCGTGTCTATATCCGGTTACCATATTGCCGAAGCAGGGGCTAATCCGATTTCACAGCTTGCGTTTACGCTTGCCAATGGTTTCACATATGTTGAATACTATTTGAGCCGCGGAATGGATATCGATGATTTTGCTCCTAACCTGTCCTTCTTTTTTTCAAACGGTCTGGATCCGGAATATACAGTCATCGGAAGAGTGGCCAGAAGGATTTGGGCAGTTGTGATGCGTGAAAAATACGGTGCAAACGAACGCAGCCAGAAACTGAAATATCATATTCAAACATCAGGCAGGTCCCTCCATGCACAAGAGATGGATTTTAACGATATCCGGACAACGCTTCAAGCACTAATGGCTTTGCAGGATCATTGCAATTCACTTCATACCAATGCTTACGACGAGGCGATCACCACCCCGACAGAGCAATCAGTAAGGAGAGCAATGGCAATTCAGATGATTATTACAAAAGAACACGGTTTGTCAAAAAATGAAAACTCTCTGCAAGGATCTTTTATTGTGGAGGAGTTGACAGACTTGGTGGAGGAAGCCGTCCTTCAGGAGTTTGAGCGCCTCAATGACAGAGGCGGAGTACTAGGAGCGATGGAGACCCAGTATCAAAGGGGGAAAATACAGGAGGAGTCCCTGTATTACGAGACTTTAAAACATTCTGGAGAACTTCCTATTATCGGTGTTAATACGTATGTAAATCCGAACCCTCTATCTGAAGAGGAAATGGATCATCTAGAATTGGCCCGCGCTGCAAAAGAGGAAAAAGTAACACAGATTCGAAATTTACGCTCTTTCCAAAGCAAACATGCCAAGGAAGCGGAAGCAGCCTTAAGCAGGTTAAAAGAAACGGCAGTCAGCGGAGAAAATATTTTTGCTGAACTGATGAAAACAACGAGGACAGCCAGCCTGGGGCAGATTACTCATGCTCTGTATGAAGTCGGCGGACAATACAGGCGGAACATGTAAGTGGTAACTTGGCTTTTCTGGTATTTGTTTGCAGATCCAGATAAAATGATTGTATAACGTTTGTTGACTGGATGTGGGTAAATGAAATTCGGACTGAAGGTATTGGGCTTTTTGATTGCTCTGGCTGTCAGTTATGCTTTATACCAAAGCCGTCTTGGAGCGGTTCCGTTTCTTGCTGCCTCAGCTGTGTTGTTTTATCTCGGTTATCGCCTTATGAATGGATCTGAAAGTAAACAGACGGAAGAGCCTCCTCCCGAATAAGATAGGCCGAATGAACCGCAGCAGGGCAGCTGTGGTTTTTTTACGCAAGGATGCTGAATTGAAGGAAAAGTACATAGGTCAATCGTTTATTCATTGCTTCTCACTTAATTTTTATAAATAATGAATAAAAGAGTGGCATAATGGAAAGATATTTGTTTATAATGTGGAGTATCTATAAATAGCACGAAATCATGAATGTTCGGCAACTGCGTCCTCCCCGGCAAGGTCTAAGCCGCGCTTTCTGTGCCGGCTAATGAATGGCCTCCTCAGAATATAGTGGTGTATTTGCAGGGATCAAGCGGGACGCGGGCACTTTTCTTAATATAGGCGGAAAGGTTGTGCAGGGATTGAGACTTCAGGAATTATCCAAGGAAGAGTTGCAGGAAATGTCTTTTATTGAATTGGCGCAAACGATATTAATTGAAAAAAAACAAGGAATGCAATTCCAGGAACTGACAGCTGAAATTGCTAAATTGCTGGGGTTGTCCGAGGACGACATTCGCCCTAGAATTCTTCAGTTTTATACTGACTTGAATGTGGATGGAAGCTTTATGGCCCTAGGTGACAATACATGGGGGCTCCGGGAGTGGTATCCATTTGATCAAGTTGATGAAGAGGTGATTATTCCTACTGCACCAAAGAAGAAAAAGAAAAAATCCAAGGCTGCGCTGGAAGAGGATGAACTTCTTCTTGGTATGGACGATGATGATCTGGAGTATGAAGAAGATTTGGACGAAAGTTTCGATGAGGAAGAGGATGAAAGTCTTGAAGCTCTTCAGGAAGAGGAAGCAGAGTTTGAGGACGACGATGAAGAACTGTTAGACAGCGATTATGAATTGGAAGAAGATGATGAGGAATTAGACTTGGAGGACGAGGAAGAAGATGAAGAATAATATTCTTGACTTCTTACCATCCAATATGTAGAATCTTACTTGGGCTCCTTTGAAAAAGGACTGATTTACGATACGTAACGCTCCCTTACTTTTGTAGCGGGGCGTTTTTTATGTTTTTTGACAGGTTAAATACCTCATATTCTGTGAGCGGTGTAAGTTCGTCAAAGGGCTATTGTCTTGATTTGCCGAATGAACGCTTGCATTTTTTTGTTGATTTTTGGTTATCTGGAAGAATGATGTGGAATCCTAGGGACAGGATGAAGGAGGAAAAGTTGTGTCAAAATATATATTCGTAACTGGTGGTGTTGTTTCCTCGCTGGGGAAAGGAATTACTGCTGCATCACTCGGTCGCTTACTTAAAAATCGCGGTTTAAATGTCACCATTCAAAAGTTTGACCCTTATTTGAATGTAGATCCGGGTACAATGAGCCCATATCAGCATGGTGAAGTATTTGTAACAGAAGATGGGGCAGAGACTGATTTAGATCTTGGACATTATGAACGCTTTATCGATATTAATCTGAATAAATACAGTAACGTGACGACTGGAAAAATATATTCCGAGGTCATAAGAAAAGAACGCCGGGGGGATTATAACGGCGGGACTGTACAAGTTATTCCTCATATTACCAACGAAATCAAAGACCGGATTTATCGTGCAGCCGAAAAAACAGATGCTGATGTTGTGATTACGGAGATCGGCGGTACGGTAGGTGACATTGAATCACTGCCATTCCTTGAGGCCATCAGGCAGATGAAAAATGATGTCGGCCGGGATAACGTGATGTATATCCATTGTACACTTGTCCCTTATATCAAAGCTGCCGGAGAAATGAAGACAAAACCTACACAGCACAGTGTAAAAGAGCTGAGGAGTCTGGGAATCCAGCCTAATGTCATTGTTGTTCGTACGGAAATGCCCATTTCCCAAGATATGAAAGACAAGATTGCATTATTCTGTGATATTGAAAAACATGCTGTGATTGAAATGATGGATGCAGATACCCTTTATTCTGTTCCGCTGGCTTTACAAGACCAGCATTTAGACCAAATTGTCTGTGATCATTTAAAAATTGTCTCATTTGAGGCAGACATGACTGATTGGCATGCACTGGTAGAAAAAGTGAAGAACTTATCCTTTACAGCCAAAATTGCTCTGGTAGGCAAATATGTGGAACTTCCTGATGCCTACATCTCTGTAGTGGAAGCACTAAAACATGCAGGTTACGTGTATAATGCAGACATTGAAGTCAAATGGCTGAATGCTGAACTGGTAAATGATGAGAATACGGAGGAATTGCTGAGCGACTGTGACGGGATTCTTGTACCAGGAGGATTTGGAGATCGTGGGGTTGATGGTAAACTGGCTGCGATCAAATATGCAAGAGAAAATAAAGTGCCATTCTTGGGAATCTGCCTGGGCATGCAGCTGGCCTCCATTGAATATGCACGAAATGTTGCAGGGCTTGAGACGGCACATTCATCAGAAATCAACCCGGCAACAAATCATCCGGTGATTGACCTGCTGCCGGACCAAGATAAAATTGTTGATCTTGGCGGAACACTTCGATTGGGCAATTACCCGTGCAAACTGAAGACAGGAACAAAGGCCTATGAATTATACGATAAAGATATCATCCATGAGCGCCACCGCCACCGTTACGAATTTAATAATGATTACCGGCAACAGTTGGAAGAAGCAGGCTTTATTTTCTCCGGTACAAGCCCTGATGGAAGACTGGTTGAAATTGTGGAAATAGCGGACCATCCTTGGTTTGTCGCCAGCCAGTTTCATCCTGAATTTACATCACGGCCTACAAGACCGCAACCGCTTTTCAAAGGGTTTATCCATGCTGCGTTGAAAAAATAAAAGGATACCGGGGAACTCGCCTCCAGCTGGAAACAGACCAGGCTCAGGAAAATGAATTTTTTCCTGAGCCTGGTTTTCGTTTAATTGACGTTGTTTTTCCGATATAATTCCAGTCTTTTGAACTAACTGTTGATCGCGGCTTTTCATGTTCTCGCCCAAATCTTGTGGTAACGGAACTACGGATGATAACGAAACTCGCCGGTTATAAATTTAAGGCAAACGTTTGGTCAAGATCACCAAAGCATCCACGTGACTAACACACCAGGAACATGATACTGATGAAGCCTGAGAGCAAATAGAGGAGCTCCTCCATACTTTTGCCATTAAATAATAACTTTTATTATACATAGGTAAATGTACCGTCGGATCAGAATCAGGCATTTCAGCCCGGAGCAACAGTCCGTTTTTACTCATATTCCGACAGGATTTCATCCACAGTAACTTTCAGGGCATGGTAGATAAATAACGCGGTAATTAGCGAAGGGAAAACAACCCTGCTCCCGTCTTCTGCCGGAAGAATCGGACGAATGGCATGGGTATCAATGTGGACATCCGCCAATTGGGATAATTCTTCACTTTTTTCCCGGGTTACGGCTGAAACAGAAACAAATGGAGTGTGATGTTCAGCAAGTTTCCTGCCTAAATCTAAGGCTTTAGGACTGTCAGAAAAACGTGAAAACAACAAAACACGATCTGCAGGGGTCAACTCATCCAACTCCCTGTATCTGGCTGTTTGTCTCATCGGTTCAGGCCCTTTCAAAGCATCCAGAACAACGCCCTCCATCTCATCGAATCCTTCAATATAAATGGTTCCCTCGCCGGCGTGAGCCTGCGCTAATAATCTTGCTCCGTCTTCCAGGGCCAGTTCTTCTTTATCTTTAATCTTCATAAAAATTCCGGTCAGCTGGGTCGATAGCATTTTCAACATAATAGACTTCCTTTCCAAACATGAGACTCGTAATAAAGATGTCCTAACTTGGGAAAAAAAGCAAGTTATTGTCAAAAGAAAATGTAAAGGGTTACAACTTTAGAAGGAGAATGTATTCTATACAGCGAATAACAATCACTAAGTTATTAAAATCAAAACATCCTATTGAAATATGAATCTGAAGTAGTTGGTATGGATTACTCTAGTCAAAGGAGGATCTAAATGGAAAAGGTGTTAATTGTCGATGATCAATTCGGAATACGAACTTTATTGGACGAAGTTCTGCAAAAAGAAGGGTACGAGATTTTTCAAGCTGCTAATGGTTTGCAGGCTTTGGACGTAACCGAAAAGCATGATCCCGATCTTGTTTTACTGGATATGAAAATACCGGGAATGGACGGTCTTGAAATATTGAGTAAGCTGAAGGAAATAAAGGCAGATATAAAAGTGATCATTATGACTGCATACGGTGAAAAAGATTTAATAGAAAAGACGAAAGAACTGGGAGCGCTTGCACATTTTTCGAAGCCGTTTGA
The DNA here is from genome assembly GCF_042680885.1 of Siminovitchia sediminis. Classification (NCBI taxonomy): domain Bacteria; kingdom Bacillati; phylum Bacillota; class Bacilli; order Caryophanales; family Bacillaceae; genus Siminovitchia; species Siminovitchia sediminis. The sequence goes on from NZ_JBHUEO010000116.1 coordinate 45,582, forward strand.
CATTGATGAAATCCGTTCGGCTGTTAGGAAGTACTTGTTCCAGCCGTCAGACTGGACGACTACATAAACATAGAATGTAAAGGATCGTTGATATTGCATCTCATTATTTGGTATGATGATACTGCAAAAGATTGACGTTGATGGGCATAGTCCCACATTTGAAGGAGGAAAAGACTTTGCCTTTAGTTTCCATGAGAGAGATGTTACATAAAGCAAATGAAGGAAAATATGCGGTTGGCCAATTCAATTTAAACAATCTTGAATTTACACAGGCCATTCTGCAGGCAGCGCAGGAAGAAAAATCACCAGTTATTTTGGGGGTATCTGAAGGGGCTGGCCGTTATATGGGCGGCTTTACACTAGTGGTTCAAATGGTAAAAGCGCTAATGGAGGAGTATCAAGTCACTGTTCCTGTGGCCATTCATCTGGACCACGGTTCAAGTTTCGAATCCTGCGCGAAAGCAATTCATGCAGGATTCACTTCGGTCATGATAGATGGTTCTCATTTGCCGCTTGATGAAAATATTGAGTTGACGAAGAAAGTCGTTGAGCTTGCTCATATGTTTGGCGTATCTGTTGAAGCTGAGCTCGGCAGAATTGGCGGACAGGAGGATGACCTGACTGTTGATGATGCTGAAGCTTCTTATGCCATTCCGGAAGAATGTGATCGCCTGGTAAGGGAAACACATGTTGATTGCTTTGCTCCTGCCTTGGGTTCTGTGCATGGGCCCTATAAAGGAGAGCCTAAATTGGGCTTTGACCGAATGGAAGAAGTACAAAGGCTTACGGGTGTACCGCTTGTTTTGCACGGAGGCACCGGTATCCCGACCAAAGATATTCAAAGGGCAATTTCCCTCGGTACAGCCAAAATTAATGTAAATACAGAAAATCAAATGTCATCAGCAAAGCGCGTACGCGAGGTTCTGGCTGAAAATCCCGAGATGTATGATCCGCGTAAGTATTTGGGACCCGCGAGAGAAGCTATTAAAGAAACGGTGATCGGAAAAATGCGTGAATTCGGATCTTCAGGAAAAGCATAAAAATCCGATGCATCTGTTTCCGGGTCTTCAGCAGGACCGGGGCCGGGAACGCATGTATTTTGATGAAATCAAGCAATGAAACCGCCAGATGTTTTATGGCGGTTTCTCCATATTATATAGAAAAAAAGAATGGACGGTTTTTCTTCATGTCAATGGGGAAAATGAGGAACAACTTATTTACATTTACAGCGGATTTTGCATGGTCCGGGATCCACCGGACAAAACTAATCATGACATCTGCAGTCAACTAAAAGAAAAGGAGTTGTATCCAAATGAAATTTTTTCTTGATACGGCCAATTTAAATGAAATAGAGAAAGCCGTTGAATTTGGACTGATTGACGGAGTAACAACCAATCCTTCATTGGTGGCAAAGGAGGAAGTTTCATTTCAAGATCGCCTAAAAGAAATTACGGAAATCATACCCGGCTCTGTCAGTGCTGAGGTGATTGCGCTTGATACAGATGGAATGGTAAAAGAAGGAATGGAACTGGCATCCATCGCTCCAAATATCACAGTCAAAATCCCTATGACACATGATGGGATGAAAGCTGTAAACATCCTTTCAAAAGAAAATATTAAAACAAATGTTACACTGATTTTTTCCGCTAACCAGGCACTTATTGCTGCACGGGCAGGTGCCGCGTACGTTTCTCCATTCATGGGGCGTTTGGATGATATTGGCCATAGCGGAGCTGATGTCATTGGTGAAATCCGAGACATCTACTCCATTCACAATATTGATACGCAAATCATTGCTGCCTCTGTCCGGCATCCGCAGCATGTGACAGAAGCAGCACTAAGCGGCGCACATATTGCGACCCTTCCATATAAAGTGCTTATACAGCTGTTCAAACATCCATTAACGGACTGGGGCATTGAATCTTTCATGCGTGACTGGGAAGCCAGGAAAAACAAATAAAACAATTTTATAATTATCCTCTGAAGTCTACATGTTTCGCCAACTTTTGTTTATAATAAAAGGTATAATGCCTATTTTTTCCACAATTATACCTTAAAGGCTTGAAAGGAAGTCAAAAATGGAGAAGCTAAAGATTGCTGGCGGATACCCGTTAAAAGGAACGATAAAAGTGAGCGGAGCCAAAAACAGTGCAGTTGCACTGATTCCGGCTACGATTTTGGCAGATTCCCCTGTAATCATAGAGGGTCTGCCCCATATTTCAGATGTAGATACGTTGAGCAGTTTATTGGAGGAAATTGGCGGGAAAGTAACTCTACATAATGATCGGATGCATGTAGATCCCAGTCAGATGATTTCGATGCCTTTGCCAAACGGAAAAGTCAAGAAGCTCAGGGCTTCTTACTACTTGATGGGAGCTATGCTCGGACGGTTTAAAAAAGCGGTTATCGGATTGCCGGGGGGATGCCACCTGGGACCTCGGCCAATCGATCAGCATATTAAAGGTTTTGAAGCTTTGGGGGCGAAAGTGACCAATGAACAGGGCGCACTCTATTTAAGGGCGGATGAATTGCAGGGAGCCCGGATTTATCTGGACGTTGTGAGTGTTGGTGCCACGATCAATATTATGCTGGCTGCAGTAAAAGCCAAAGGGCGGACAGTAATTGAAAATGCTGCAAAGGAACCAGAAATTATAGATGTGGCTACGTTGCTTACAAACATGGGAGCCAAAATCAAAGGGGCCGGCACGGATGTTATTCGAATTGATGGAGTGGAACATTTGCACGGATGCCAGCATACGATTATTCCTGACCGGATCGAAGCAGGGACATTTATGATCTTAGGTTCCGCGATTGGTGAGGGCGTATTAATTGATAATGTCATACCTCATCATCTTGAATCACTGACCGCCAAACTTCGAGAAATGGGGGTTCCGGTGGAAATAGGCGATGAGCAGGTGTTTATTGGCAAGAGCGGAGATTTAAAGGCAGTTGATGTTAAAACGCTTGTATATCCAGGCTTCCCAACTGATTTGCAGCAGCCTTTTACAGCTTTGCTGACAAGAGCTGAAGGATCTTCTATTGTCACGGACACTATTTATTCTGCCCGTTTTAAACATATTGATGAATTAAGGCGCATGAACGCCAACATTAAGGTAGAGGGAAGCTCGGCCATTGTAAATGGCTCTAAGGTCCTTCAGGGGGCCAGAGTAAAAGCATCCGACTTAAGAGCGGGTGCAGCTCTTGTGATTGCCGGACTGATGGCTGAAGGAATTACCGAAGTAACGGGACTGGAGCACATCGACAGGGGATACAGTGGTTTAGTAGAGAAATTGAACGGACTTGGGGCAACCATTTGGCGGGAGAAAATGACGGACCAGGAGATTGAACAATTAAAGAGTTCTTGATCATCATTCCCATTTTTCTGTAAAAGACCATACAGTAATTGGCTGAAATATGGTATACTTTTACCTCAGGGCAATCAAGCAGGATTGTTGCCAATGACGGGAGGAAAGTCGATGGAAAGAAGTTTGTCAATGGAACTCGTTCGGGTGACGGAAGCAGCGGCATTGAAGTCTGCAAGATGGATGGGCCGTGGAATGAAAAACGAAGCGGATGATGCAGCTACCACTGCCATGCGTAAAGTGTTTGATACCATTCCTATGCAGGGAACAGTGGTAATCGGCGAAGGAGAAATGGACGAGGCGCCCATGCTGTATATTGGCGAAAAGCTGGGTACAGGCGAAGGACCGAAAGTAGATGTGGCAGTAGATCCATTGGAAGGTACATCCATTGTGGCTTCCGGCGGATGGAACGCTTTGTCTGTGATCGCAATTGCCGATACGGGAACACTCCTTCATGCTCCTGACATGTATATGGAAAAAATTGCTGTCGGACCTGAGGCCGTAGGGAAAATTGATCTCAATGCTTCTGTGACAGACAATTTAAAAGCGGTGGCAAAAGCCAAAAATAAAAATGTAGAAGACGTAGTAGCGACAGTATTGAATCGCCCGCGTCATGATGCAATTATTGCGGAACTGCGCGAAGCCGGCGCCCGTATCAAGCTAATTGATAATGGCGATGTAGCTGGTGCCATCAATACAGCTTTTGACCATACAGGTGTAGATATTTTGTTTGGGACAGGCGGTGCCCCTGAGGGCGTCATTGCTGCTGCAGCACTGAAGTGTCTGGGCGGAGAACTTCAAGGAAGGCTTGTACCTTCCAATGATGCGGAAATGGAACGCTGCAAGAAAATGAACATCGATATCCATCAAGTGTTCCGGATGGAAGACTTGGTGAAGGGCGATGATGCTATTTTCGCTGCGACTGGAGTTACAGACGGCGAATTGCTTAAAGGCGTTCAGTTTAAAGGGTCTTATGGATCCACACATTCTCTGGTCCTGCGGGCTAAATCAGGGACGATCCGCTTTATAGAGGGACGGCACAGTCTCAGTAAAAAACCCAATATGGTTGTAGAAAATTAATTTTTTAGGAGGGACACGGTCCCTCCTTCCTGACTTTTATTTTAGACAACTGTTTCAGGCAGGCCTGGGGCAGGGTTTGGTTGTTATGAACCATTCAAGACAACATTCCTAGACCTTTCGCTGTAAGAGGGGTCTTCAAGAATCATTCTGGCGGACCACTAGAAACCGGGCGTCTCCTGTTGGGTCGTCATGCGCCATCAAGCGACGGCTTTAAACTTAGTGCTGGTTATCAGGTGGTTATCAATCATTAATTTTTGGGCTATACACGGATTCATTCTTCCTATTCTTCAAGTGAAATGGCACTCAATGAAAATCCTTCCACTTTCTCAACATAAATACTTTACTCTTTCAACTTCACGAGGATTTATAACAAGAAGAACATAGCAGGATGAACAGCATAAGTGAGAACAATGCATGTATAAAAGGACGTACAATAAAATAATAAAGTGTGGTGTGAATATGGCTGCATTAACCATTTCTTCTTTGGAAGATATGAAACTGAAAGAATTATATGAACTGGCTCGAGAATATAAAGTTTCTTATTACAGTAAATTGACAAAGAAAGAATTGATTTTTGCCATTTTAAAAGCTCGTGCAGAGCAGGAAGGCTTTTTTTTCATGGAAGGTGTACTGGAGATTATCCAGTCGGAAGGTTTTGGATTTTTAAGACCGATTAATTATACAGCAAGCTCCGAAGATATCTATATTTCGGCTTCGCAAATTCGCCGGTTTGATTTGAGGAATGGTGATAAAGTTTCGGGGAAGGTACGGCCGCCTAAAGAAAATGAACGATATTATGGATTGCTGCATGTAGAAGCAGTCAACGGCGATGACCCGGAAAGTGCAAAAGAGCGGGTGCATTTCCCTGCCTTAACGCCTCTATATCCGGATAGGCAAATTAGATTGGAAACAACCCCATCTAACATATCTACCAGAATTATGGACCTGATTTCCCCAGTTGGTTTTGGGCAGCGCGGCTTGATTGTAGCCCCTCCAAAAGCCGGTAAAACCATGCTGTTAAAGTCCATTGCCAACTCAATCACGACAAATCATCCCGAAGCTGAATTAATTGTACTGTTGATTGATGAACGGCCAGAGGAAGTAACAGACATTGAGCGCTCGGTAGATGCAGAGGTGGTAAGCTCAACCTTTGATGAAGTTCCGGAAAATCATATAAAAGTGGCTGAACTTGTTCTGGAGCGGGCCATGCGGCTCGTGGAACATAAGCGAGATGTCATTATTTTAATGGATAGTATTACGAGACTTGCCCGTGCGTATAATCTCGTGATTCCGCCAAGCGGAAGGACGCTTTCGGGCGGTATTGATCCTGCTGCCTTCCACCGTCCCAAACGGTTCTTTGGTGCAGCAAGAAACATAGAAGAAGGCGGAAGCTTAACGATCTTGGCAACGGCGCTTGTGGATACGGGTTCCCGAATGGACGACGTGATTTATGAAGAGTTTAAAGGAACAGGAAATCTTGAGCTGCATTTGGACCGTTCGCTGGCGGAAAGAAGAATTTTTCCCGCTATCGATATTCGGCGTTCCGGGACAAGGAAGGAAGAGCTTCTTATTCCGAAAGATCAGCTTGAGAAAATGTGGAAACTTCGTAAGGCAATGTCCGACACGCCTGATTTTGCGGAGAAATTTATACGCAAGCTGAAGCAAACTAAATCAAATGAAGAATTTTTTGAGGTGCTGTCAACAAAATAATAATTTTGTTTTCTATATTGGGAATTGCATTTTATAAGCAGCCTTGTTATAATAAAAAATGTGCTTTTTGAAGTTACTGCAGACAAGTCTGCGTGGTAATATTGAACTCTGTTTCAGCAAATGATTCAGGGCATTAAGGAGATGAAATGGAATGAAAGCTGGAATCCATCCGGAATATAAAAAAGCAACGGTTAAGTGTGCATGTGGAAACGAATTTGAGAGCGGATCTGTCAAAGAAAACATTCGTGTTGAAATTTGTTCAGCATGTCATCCATTCTATACAGGCCGTCAAAAATTTGCATCTGCAGATGGCCGTGTAGATCGCTTTAATAAAAAATACGGTCTTAAATAATTACGGGAAAAACGGGCAAGAGCGCTTGCCTGTTTTTTTATTTCTCTGATGTGGATAAGATATACATACTGTTGAAGAAGTGCAACGTTTTGTCGCGGAGGTGCGGATCTGTGGATGTGACTAATCAAAAAGGGTCAATAGAGATCATTTGTGGAAGTATGTTTTCCGGTAAAACGGAAGAACTGATAAGAAGAATCAGAAGAGTTCAATATGCAAAGCAGCATTTAATGATATTTAAACCCAGATTGGATGACCGTTATAGCGTAAATGAAGTTGTTTCCCATAATGGCCTTTCAGCCATTGCAGAACCTGTAGATCGTTCCCGTGATATACTGGATAGGGTTCATGCGGAAGTGGACGTCGTGGCGGTGGACGAAGTTCAATTTTTTGATGAAGAGATTGTTACTGTGGCCAATCAACTGGCTGACTCCGGCCACAGAGTCATCATGGCAGGGCTGGATCAGGATTTTCGCGGAACTCCGTTCGGCTCCATGCCGCAATTATTGGCGATGGCGGAATATGTGACTAAGCTACATGCGGTTTGTGTTGTATGCGGAGAACCAGCAAGCAGGACACAGCGGCTCATAGATGGGAAACCAGCGGGTGATGAGGATCCCGTCATATTGGTAGGCGCATCGGAAGCTTACGAAGCCAGATGCCGCCGGCATCACGAAGTTCCTCCCGGAAAAAGCGAACATGTGGCTGCAGTTCAGGAAATGAAAATAAACGATTACTGAAAAACCGGCTTGCAGCCGGTTTTGTTTTATATAATTTTGGCGGCGGCTGACCGGAAGGCGTGTGCAGCGAAGCCCCAGATGTTTTAACCTGAGGAGACAAGCTGCCTGCCGAGGTAATTCAGGATAAATATTCCTCCTGTCCAAATGAAGATGCAAGCGTTTCTCGCTGTACACGTATGAAGTATAAGTGCTGTGTCTGCTGGAGGCTTTTTGACCAACATCGGCTTCTTGTTGACTGCTATTTATCACGGGGAGCAATTGGCAACAGGATGAGAACTTATTTTATATATCCCTGCAGAACTGTGCGTTTCCACCATACTTATCCACATGTGGATATATGAACCGGCAGCAGTGGAAAATTTCCAGAATGTGAATAAAAAGACGAAAACAAAACTTGTGGGTATATGATAAACGCCGTCCTCGGCTCGAGGTCGCCAGCGAAGGCAAAGACCGCTTTCTTCTGCGGCAGTCTTATGCATGTCGGGGCTAATCAAGGCGCCTCCGCTTTTCTGTTGTCGAGCCTGGGGCGGCAGGGGCTCGAGGCACTTTCAACAAAACCAATGAAGGCAAACTACGCCTTCGCTGGTTTTGCCTCCGACGGACAGGACGTCCTAGTGCCACCGACGCCACAGGATGTGGCGTTTGTCGGCGGCCAGCGCTTGTCGCCCCTAGGCAGCCCCCTCCGCGTTTCTGATAAAAAAGTTGCTTTGCAGAAAGTGCACGGTGTACTATAAAAAGAGCATGAATGGATACTTGAGGTGAAGACTTTTGTTCGATAGACTACAGGCGGTTGAAGACCGCTATGAAAAATTAAATGAATTGTTGAGCGATCCAGATGTTGTCAACGACTCTGAAAAGCTAAGGGAATATTCGAAAGAACAGTCTTCCATAGCCGAGACGGTGGAAGTTTACAGAGAGTATAAACAGGTAAAATCAGAATACAGTGACGCGAAGGAAATGCTGGATGACAAGCTTGATCCGGAAATGCGCGAGATGGTGAAGGATGAGATCGATGAATTGGAGAGCCGCATTGAGAAGCTGGAAGAACGGCTAAAAATTCTGCTGCTTCCCAAAGATCCGAACGATGATAAAAACGTCATTATGGAAATCCGGGGGGCTGCAGGAGGCGATGAAGCGGCTTTGTTTGCCGGAGATTTATACCGTATGTATAGCAGATATGCCGAGGCTCAGGGGTGGAAAACTGAAGTCATCGAGGAGCACTCCACAGGGCTGGGCGGATTTAAAGAAATTATTTTTATGATTAACGGAAAAGGTGCATTTTCCAGATTAAAATATGAAAATGGTGCACACCGGGTACAGCGTGTACCGGAGACGGAGTCGGGCGGCCGTATTCATACATCCACAGCCACTGTGGCAGTTCTTCCTGAAGCTGAAGAGGTGGAAGTGGATATTCATGAAAAAGATATTCGTGTCGATACTTTTGCTTCAAGCGGGCCGGGAGGGCAAAGTGTTAACACAACGATGTCTGCTGTACGCTTAACCCATGTTCCAACAGGCATTGTCGTCTCATGCCAAGATGAGAAATCTCAAATCAAAAATAAAGAAAAAGCGATGAAAGTCTTGCGTGCCCGCATCTACGACAAGTACCAGCAAGAAGCACAGGAAGAGTATGATGCAAGTCGCAAGTCGGCTGTCGGCACGGGTGACCGTTCAGAGAGAATTCGGACATACAATTTTCCGCAGAGCCGTGTAACGGACCACCGGATCGGTTTGACACTGCAGAAGCTGGATCAAATTCTGGAAGGCAGGCTGGATGAAATTATAGATGCCTTAATTGTTGAAGACCAATCCAAAAAGCTTGAAAGCGTGGAAGAATAATTGGCTGAACAGCATACCATTTTTCAAGCCCTTTCCTGGGCTTCTTCTTTTTTAAAAGAATATGGACGAGATTCCAATGCAGGGGAAATTCTTCTGAGGGCTCAGTTAAATATGAGCCGCTCGGCCTTACTGGCAAAACTGAGGGAACCTTTAAGCGGTACGGACTGGAATCAATTTGAAAAATCTGTAAAAGAACACGCAGAGGGAAAGCCTGTACAGCATATCACCGGATCTGAAGAGTTTTTTGGAAGAACCTTTATGGTTAATTCGGATGTTTTGATTCCCCGGCCGGAGACAGAGGAACTGATTGTTGCATTACTGGGAAAAATGGAGAAGTCATTCGAGGGGTCTTTTTCAAGCTTAAAGGCGGCAGACATTGGAACGGGAAGCGGTGCTATTGCAATAACTTTAAAGCTGGAAAAACCCGAACTGTCTGTATATGCAACAGACCTGTCAGAAAAGGCGCTCGAAACCGCAAAGAATAACGCCGGCCGGTTGGGTGCAGATATTGTATTTCTGCTAGGGGATCTGCTCCAGCCGTTTGTGGATAGAGGGATTAAACTGGATATGGTCGTGTCCAATCCGCCTTATATCCCTGAAGGAGAAAACTTGTCAGAGGTAGTTTCCGGGCATGAGCCTCATTCTGCTCTATTTGGAGGAGAAGATGGGATGGACTTTTATCGCCGGTTTTCACAAGTCTTGCCATTCGTTCTGAAGGAACAGGCAGTTGCAGCTTTTGAAATTGGGAATGGTCAAGGTGAAGAAGTGCAAAAAATATTTTCGGCAGGCTTTCCGCATGCAAAGATTGAAGTGATAAGGGATATCAATGGGAAAGAACGGATTGTAACGATTGTACAATAGATCAAATTCCAAGGGCTATTTTTTCGTTTGTTTATAAAATCTGATTGTTGTCCATACTGTCCTATTGAAGGGACAGGTGGGGAATATGAGGAAATATAGCAAACAAAAATTCTATCAAACATATATCGCAAGTTTATACATTTTGATTCTGATCCTCGGGGCTGTTGTCAATGTATATGTTCCTGAGACGGAATCAGCGGCTGCGGAACAAATGGTAGTTATACCGGAAGAAGCTATCCGGTTAAGAATATTAGCCAACAGTGACAGTGAAAAAGACCAAGAGGTCAAAAGAGCTGTCCGTGATGCAGTTACACAAAAAATAGACGAATGGGTGGAACAGTTAACTTCTCTTGAAGAAGCGCGGGAAATAATCTCCTCAAGACTGCCCGAGCTTGAAAGTATCGCCAGGGAAGAACTGGAAAAGAAAGGCCTGGACTACTCCGTTACCATTGATTTTGGCAATGTCCAATTCCCGACAAAACTGTATGGGCAATATTTATATCCTGCAGGGACATACGAAGCTGTATTAATTACGCTTGGTGAAGGAACAGGGGCCAATTGGTGGTGTGTTTTATTTCCACCGCTTTGCTTCCTGGACTTTTCAAACAGTACTGCGGTAAAAGAGGGAGTAGAGGAAGAGGCCAGCCAACTTGACGAGACGGTCATGACTGAAGAAATAAAGGATGAACCGCTTCCTGAAACGAAACCTGTTATTGTTGGGGAAGAAGAGGAAGAAGTAGAGGTTAAATTTTTCTTAAAAGAATTATTTGGTGGCTTGCTGTAAAACAATGAATCTCTCGAAGGGGAGATTTTTTGTTTTTGTGATATGTTTTATTCACAGAGAAGCGGATTTTTATCCACAGTTTTAACTGCTTTATCCCCAGTATGTTGATAATCTCTTAATTAAATGTTTGATTAATTGAATAACTGATGAAAAAAGCACTATGGATTAAGTTGAGCAGTTAGGAAAAAAGAGGTGGAAAAGATGGAGACAAAATATTGGTCTGTGGATAATTGTGTGAATAACAAAGAGGAATATCCACAACTTGTGGAAGCATCCAAACTGCTGCGTGAGGGAGAGGTGGTTGCTTTTCCTACAGAAACGGTTTATGGACTAGGTGCCAATGCTTTATCCGATACTGCTGTTTCAAAAATTTTTGCTGCAAAAGGAAGGCCCGCGGATAATCCGCTCATAGTCCATATTTCAAAAAGAAACCAGCTCGGCCTCCTGACAGATCACGTTCCGGAAACAGCTGAATTATTAATCAGCGAATTTTGGCCGGGACCGCTCACATTAATTTTCAAAAAAAAGCCGGGTGCAGTCTCATCACTTGTAACCGCAGGTCTGGATACCGTTGCTGTAAGGATGCCGGATCATCCGATAGCCTTAGCATTGATTGATGCGGCAAATGTTCCTGTCGCGGCACCAAGCGCCAACAAATCTGGAAGACCCAGTCCTACGACAGCTGATCACGTGCTGGATGATCTTCGTGGTTTGATTGCCGGTGTAGTAGATGGCGGACCGGCAGGTGTAGGAGTGGAGTCAACTGTTCTCGATTGTACGTCCCCTGTTCCTGTCATATTAAGGCCCGGCGGGCTGGCGAAAGAAGAGATTGAAAAGACAGTGGGACAAGTGGAACAGGATCCTGCGATTCAACATGCGCATTCTGCGCCAAGATCACCAGGAATGAAATACCGTCATTATGCTCCTGCTGCTCCGGTATATTTATTGGATGGTGATAATAAATGGATACAGAGAAAGATAGATGAAAAAAGAGGATCAGGATTAAAAGTCGGCATATTGGCTACCTCAGAATCCGCTCCGTTTTACAGTGCGGATGCTGTCTCCGTCTGCGGCAGCAGAAACAACTTATCCGCCGTGGCCCAAGATCTTTATCAGGCATTGAGAAGCTTTGATGAATATGATCTTGATTTAATTTATTCAGAAGTTTTTCCTGTTGAAGGCATGGGACATGCAATTATGAACCGGCTTGAGAAGGCAGCCGGACATAGAAAGATTACTCAGGAAAAACCATAACCCCGCTATAGAGCGCCGTTCTGGAACTTCAGCTGTAAGTCTACTCTTTCACTGGCGTGCATATGCTTCTTTATAGGCACGTCCGAAGTGAAAGGAGATATAGTTCATGTTTCTTCCTGAACTGATCACATTAGTCATCATGGCCTTTGCTGTGGGAATGGACGCATTTTCCATTTCGCTTGGCATGGGGGTTTTTAAACTGAGATTACGCCAAATATTTTTAATTGGAATGACGATTGGTTTTTTTCATATGGTCATGCCATTGCTTGGCATTTTAACAGGGAACCTCCTTTCAGTTACCTTTGGAATCATTACCAGTTATATCGGCGGGATGCTTTTAATTATTATGGGGATTTTGATGGGGGCATCCTGTTTTCGGCAAGAGAATCAATCCATTGTGGTACCAGTTGGCTGGGGGCTTTTGCTTTTCAGTTTGATTGTGAGCCTGGACAGTTTCTCAGCAGGTTTAAGTCTGGGGATGTTTGGAGTCAAAGTCATGGCGGCAATGGGGGTCTTCGGAGTTGTGTCTGCCGTTTTGACTTGGACAGGATTGCTTTTGGGGAGAAAGGTACAGCATTGGCTCGGTTTTTATGGAGAACTGTTGGGGGGAAGCATCTTAGTCCTTTTTGGAATTAAGCTGATTTTGATTGGTTGAAGGACCATTACATAGTGTCATCACTAAGAGCTGTCTGTCAGACGGCCATTTGTTTAGGTGTAAGTGATCTCTCCGGGAAATTTCGTAAAGGTTTATAGAAGGCAATGAGATTGCTCTTTCGAAGAGGTCTTCTTAGCCGTACAAAAATCCCCATCCCTATAGAACTTTGAAATTCGTACAGGTCTTTGAGGGAAGTCCTTTCTGCTCTATTCGAATGTTCGCGTTTTTTGATGTATAATGAGGGAAAACTCTATTAAGGGCGGGAATCCCATGACAAAAAAAATCCTGTTTGTTTGTACAGGCAATACATGCCGAAGCCCGATGGCTGAGGCTATTTTTAATCATTTACGATCTGGGGAAGCCTTTGCAAGGTCAGCAGGATTATACTCTGTTGAAGGCAGCAAGGCTGCATGGAATACATTGAAGGTGCTTGAAGAAAATAAGATGGAGCTGGATCACCGATCCAAGCAGTTGACGGAAGAGGACTTAGATTGGGCATCTCATGTATTTGCAATGACATCTGCCCATAAAGCCATGCTGATGGATCAATACCCCGGTGCGGCAGATAAAATTTTCACATTAAAGGAATTTGTGGACGGACCGCATGGCAGCCAGGATATTGCAGATCCATTTGGAGGAGATATCGATACTTATCGCTCTGCCTTCAAGGAATTAAAAGACCTGATCAGGCGGCTTTCACTCGACTAGTATCGCTTTTAAAATGGCAACATGATTGGTCTTAAATTATAATGAAAGCAGCGTGTATGAAAGAGAAGGAGGAGAATTTTCAATGAAAATTGCAATTGCATCTGATCATGGTGGTGTAAACATCCGAAAGGAAATCCTCCGGCTGTTGGATGAGATGAACATTGAATATGAAGACCTTGGCTGTGAAGGCGGATGCTCAGTTGATTATCCGGATTATGCTTTGCCGGTTGCCGAGAAGGTAGCCAGTGGAGAGTGTGATCGGGGGATCCTGATCTGCGGAACGGGTATCGGCATGAGTATTGCAGCCAATAAAGTAAATGGAATCCGCTGTGCGCTTGTCCATGATGTATTCAGCGCTAAGGCAACAAGGCTTCATAATGACAGCAATATACTTGCAATGGGCGAAAGGGTCATTGGCCCCGGCCTGGCTCGCGAGATCGCTAAAACATGGCTTGAAACAGAATATGAGGGCGGACGACACGAAAATCGATTGAGAAAAATAACAGAATACGAAGGAAATACACAACAATAAGGAGGGTCCGACATGGCAGTTGAACAATGGCGGGAAGAGGTGCGCAGTCTTCTTGCAGAATGCAGAGAAAATTTACCCTTATCCTCTGGGCAGGTACTAGTGATCGGTTGCTCAACCTCCGAGATAGCCGGAAAGAAAATCGGAACTTCCGGAACTCTGGAAGCGGCAGACATGCTTTACGAGGAATTAAAAAAATTTGCAGATGAGAGAAACATTCATTTAGCCTTCCAATGCTGTGAACATCTTAACCGTGCGCTCGTAGTGGAAAGAGAAACTGCACTGGAAAAGGGATGGGAGCAGGTAACTGTCGTTCCAGTTCGAAGTGCAGGTGGATCTATGGCCACTTGCGCTTACTCTCGGATGAATGATCCGGTCGTTGTTGAATTTATTAAAGCTGATGCCGGAATGGATATTGGCGATACATTTATCGGAATGCATCTGAAGCATGTGGCTGTCCCGGTAAGAGTCAGCCAAACATCTATTGGTGAGGCACATGTCACATTAGCTGCCACCCGGCCCAAATTGATTGGCGGTTCCAGAGCCGTCTATGAGAAGCAAAAACTGAACGATCAGTGTTCCTTTTGATGATAATGTTCAGTTTTTGTTAAAAAGTAGTTTGGAAATCAGTAGTCTTCGTGGTAAAATATAAGCGATTAACGAATACACTAGCCAATCTTGAAAGGATGAGGGAGAGCAAGATGAGCAAATTGAGGGAAAATCGTGCTTCCAGCGCAATTGCGCAAGAAGATCCGCAATTATACGAGGCGATTCAAAAAGAGTTAAACAGGCAGCGAACAAAAATAGAACTAATCGCATCTGAGAATTTCGTCAGCGAAGCAGTCATGGAAGCTCAAGGTTCGGTTTTGACAAACAAATATGCTGAAGGTTATCCTGGCCGCCGTTATTACGGGGGTTGTGAATATGTGGATATTGCAGAAGATTTGGCACGCGAGCGTGCAAAAGAAATATTTGGCGCAGATCATGTGAACGTACAACCTCACTCCGGGGCTCAAGCCAACATGGCGGTCTACTACTCTGTTTTAAAGCACGGAGATACTGTGCTTGGCATGAACTTGTCCCATGGCGGACATCTGACTCACGGAAGCCCTGTTAATTTCAGCGGAGTTCAATATAATTTTGTTGAGTACGGTGTTGACAAAGAAACTCACCGCATTAACTACGAAGATGTTCGTCAAAAAGCTTTGGAACACAAGCCAAAGCTGATTGTTGCCGGGGCAAGCGCATATCCGAGAATCATTGATTTTGAAAAGTTCCGTGAAATTGCGGATGAAGTCGGGGCTTATTTCATGGTAGACATGGCTCATATTGCCGGTCTTGTCGCAACAGGACTTCACCCGAATCCGGTGCCATATGCTGATTTTGTTACAACTACGACTCATAAAACACTGCGGGGACCTCGCGGCGGTATGATCCTTTGTAAAGAAGAGTATGCCAAAGCTATTGATAAATCTGTATTCCCGGGATTACAGGGCGGCCCGCTGATGCATGTCATAGCAGCCAAGGCTGCAGCATTCGGTGAAGCACTGCGCGATGATTTTAAAGATTATACAAAGCTGATCATAGAAAATGCAAAAAGACTTGCTGAAAGCCTGAAAAAAGAAGGCGTTGATTTGGTGTCAGGAGGAACGGATAACCACCTGCTTCTGTTGGATGTGCGTTCTTTGGGATTAACAGGCAAAGATGCAGAAAAGGTACTGGATGATGTAGGAATTACCGTCAATAAAAATACCATTCCCTATGATCCTGAAGGTCCGTTTGTAACAAGCGGTATTCGTATTGGGACAGCTGCAGTTACATCTCGCGGCTTCGGTATGAAAGAAATGGATGAAATTGCTTCCCTCATCGCTTTTGTTTTGAAAAACCATGAAGATGAAGCGAAATTGGAAGAAGCACGAAAACAAGTTGAAGCGATCACTTCACGCTTTCCTTTATATGAATAAAAAGTCTGAGAGCAGTCCGCCCATGTGAGGGCGGGCTGTTTTTCGTGGACGGAAGTTTACCGATACATACAAATTCCAATACTTGATCCCCAAGGGTGGACGATTGACATGTGTCAAAGGGAAATTTACCACTTCTGAAAACAGCAGCTCAGAAGTATCTCTTCCATCCCTATTGCCTATATTGTTGAAAGCCCCGCCATCTAAAAAAAGTTAAGCATTTGTTTTATTGCAGTGTCTTGATGAAAAAATTTCTTTTAGGTAAAATGAGCAGGGATGTAACGACCAGTTTGAACCTATGTATTCTGGATCGCTTTATATTCGTCAATTTTAATAAATAAAGGAGAGAGACTGTATGGGCCAAGTACACATAATCGACCATCCTCTCATTCAGCACAAGCTGACATTTATCCGTGATAAAAATACGGGAACAAAAGAATTTCGTGAGCTTGTCGACGAAGTGGCTACTTTGATGGCTTTTGAAATTACGAGGGACATGCCTTTAAGGGAAATAGAGGTGGAAACACCTGTCAGCAAAGCCAAATCAAAAGTGCTTTCGGGGAAAAAAGTTGGGATTGTACCAATTCTCCGTGCCGGGATCGGCATGGTGGATGGCATCCTTAAACTGATCCCTGCCGCAAAGGTAGGTCACGTCGGCCTTTACCGGGATCCTGAAACTTTGAAGCCGGTGGAGTATTATTTAAAGCTGCCCAGCGATGTCCAAGACAGATTTTTCATTGTTGTTGATCCGATGCTGGCAACGGGAGGAACCGCTGTGGAAGCGATTCGTTCCCTAAAGAAGCGTGGTGCACAGCAAATCAAGCTGATGTGTCTGCTCGCTGCTCCCCAAGGCGTTGAAGCGATCCAAGCCGCCCATCCGGACGTGGATATTTTTGTCGCAGGTGTCGATGAAAAACTGAACGAGAAGGGGTATATCGTTCCGGGAATGGGTGACGCAGGGGACCGTCTTTTTGGGACCAAGTAGTTCCCTGAACATACTTTTTCTGCTTGACCGAACAATGGAAAGGTATCGGTTCTCGACATATCTCGGGGCATCCGTGCTTTTATGAATACAGCAAATTGAATTTTGATGATTTTGTGACAAACAGAGGAATGCCTGCGGCTCAATTCATAGGAAACTCGTTGACATTGAATGGGTGCTATTGTATGCTAACAAAGGGTATGGAGAGCAGAATTTACATCACTTTCTTTCACCCAAAAAAACGTTGGATTATGTTAAATAAAGCCGAAAAGTGCAGGCCTGATAAAGAAATGCAGAGATGATGCATATTGAGTGAGAAAAACCGTCATCCTCTTTATGGGATGGCCATTTATTCTGCCATTCTGTCACAATTGACTGGTTCAGTACTTGCGGGTATTTTCGTTGGAAATTGGCTGGACGGAAAAACTGGTATGGAGCCGACCTTTTTGATTATTTGTCTCTTGGCAGGTTTAACAGTCGGGGTCATTGCGGTGATTTTAACAATCCGGCAATTTTTATCGGGGGATTAGAAAGATATGGATAATCTCCAGTTGGTTTTTAATAGACACAGGAAGTACATTCTGTACTTGTTGGCAGTGTTAGTTTTGGGATGGGGCTTTACCCCTTACCAGACTATTTTTATGGGGTTGATTTTAGGCACCGGCGTCAGCTTTTTTAACATATGGCTGATGGTTCGCAGAATGAACAAGTTTGGGGAAGCCGTTTTGTCCGGGCGAAAAATGCGCTCCCTGGGGACCATTTCCAGGATGGCAGCAGCTGTTTTGGCTGTCTACATAGCCATGCAATACCCTGACATCTTTAACCTCATAAGCGTAATTATCGGATTAATGACATCTTACTTTCTCATAGTGACAGATGCTTTAATCTCCACCTTATTTGGAAAAGACAAGCAGCAGGAAGAGAGGTGAATCTAATTGGATCATGGAGCACCAATAGTAGAAATATTTGGTTTGCACTTTAACCTGAGTAACGTATTGATGATTACCGTAGCTTCACTTATTGTATTTATCATTGCTGTGGTCAGTACAAAAAGGTTGGCAATGAAGCCAACAGGCATGCAGAACTTCTTGGAGTGGGTCTTTGATTTCGTCCGGGGAATTGTAAAAAGCAACATGGATTGGAAAACTGGCGGACACTTTCATATTCTTGGTGTTACCCTCATATTTTATATCTTTGTCTCAAACATGCTGGGATTGCCATTTGCAGTCGCGATCGATCACGAATTATGGTGGAAGTCCCCTACAGCAGACCCGGTGATTACACTTACATTAGCAACAATGGTCGTGGCATTATCTCACTACTACGGCATCAAACAAAAAGGGTTTGGCGGCTATCTTCGCGGATTTGTCAGCCCGATGTGGTTTTTACTCCCGCTCAAAATTATTGAAGAATTTGCCAACACATTAACGTTGGGTCTACGTCTATACGGAAACATTTTTGCAGGTGAGATCCTGCTTGGCTTGCTGGCCGGAGGGCTTGCTGCCATGGGAGCGGTCGGCTGGATTGCAGCGGCTATTCCAACACTGGCGTGGATGGGATTCTCAGTATTTATTGGAGCAATTCAAGCGTTTATTTTCACAATGTTAACAATGGTTTACATTGCTCACAAAGTAAATGAAGACCATTAATATATAATTGTTCATTATCATGGACAAAGAAATTTAACTCAAAAACTTTTTATATATCTAAGGAGGAAATTTATAATGGGAATGTTAGCAGCAGCAATTGCAATCGGATTGGCAGCTCTTGGAGCAGGTATTGGTAACGGATTGATCGTTTCCCGCACAGTTGAAGGTATTGCACGTCAACCAGAAGCACGCGGTATGTTGCAGACTACAATGTTCATCGGGGTAGCGTTGGTTGAGGCGATTCCGATTATCGCAGTTGTTATCGCGTTTATGGTTCAGGGCAGATAACATTTATTGAATACTCGGAACATGTTTGAAAATGGCGAAGAAGACAACACTTCGCCATTTTTTAAGAAAAGCGAAGGCGCATTGAGTTAAACGCAGGTCTTGTGCAGGTTGTCTCAATAGGGATATACCCGTTACATGCAGCAGTAAACATCATCGTGCGGATGATGGGATACTAAGGAAATTCAGCCGGCTCTGCCGGTAACGATACAATCTTTATACGGGTGCTTGAAAGGAGTGGAGCTAGCTTGTTAAATAGCTTTGTGTTAGGAGCGGAGATTGCCGGCGTTCATTTCAATGGCGGCGATATTATTTTCCAGCTTTTAATGTTTATTATACTGATGGCGCTGTTGAAGAAATTTGCCTGGGGTCCATTGATGGGCGTCATGAAACAGCGTGAGGAGCATATAGCCGGTGAAATTGAAGAGGCAGAAAATAGCCGTCAAGAAGCAAATAAATTGCTTGAAGAACAAAAAGCCATACTGAAAGAAGCACGGCAAGAGGCACAGGACATGATTGAAAACTCCAAAAAGCATGGTGAAAACCAGCGCCAGGAGATTATGGAAGCCGCTCGTCAGGAAGCAGAACGCCTCAAGGAATCTGCACGCCGGGAAATCGAGCAGGAAAAACAAAATGCCGTTGCTGCTTTGCGTGAGCAAGTAGCTTCATTGTCGGTGATGATTGCATCTAAAGTCATTGAGAAAGAATTGACAGCGGAAGACCAGGAAAAGCTGATTAATGAATATATCGAAAGAGCAGGCGAGGATAAATGAGTAATCCTGTCGTTGCAGAACGGTATGCTTTAGCTCTTTTTCAAGTGGGGAAAGAACAGAATGCAACCGAAAAGATGGATGAAGAATTAAGAGCCATCAAAAAGGTTTTAGTGCAAAACCCGGGTTTTATCAGTCTTCTGCAGTCCCCAAAGCTTTCCGTTGAGGAGAAAAGAAATGTCATCTTGCAGTCATTTCCGAAAGTGTCTGCACCTGTCATCAACACTTTTATGCTGCTGGCAGATCGCCATAGAGAGGACATCATGGTTGAGGTGGCCGAGGCGTATATTAATTATTTAAATGAGGAGCGGGGGATTGCTGAAGCTGTGGTATATTCAGTAAGGCCTTTGACAGCCGACGAGTCGAAAGCAATCTCTTCTGTGTTTGCCCCGAAAGTGGGCAAGCTAACCTTAAATATCGAAAACATTGTCAACCCGGACATGCTTGGCGGTATCAAAGTGCGCATTGGGAACAGAATCTTTGATGGAAGCCTCCGTGGAAAGCTTGAACGGCTTGGACGACAGTTGATCAGTTAAGAACGAGATTTGAATAATGTGGGGTGAAATTCATGAGCATCAATGCTGAAGAAATCAGTGCGCTGATAAAAAAGCAAATTGAAAACTATCAAGCTGAATTAGAAGTAAGTGATGTTGGAACAGTTATCCAGGTAGGGGACGGTATTGCTCGTGCATATGGACTGGACAACGTCATGGCTGGAGAGCTTCTTGAGTTCTCAAACGGCGTTATGGGTATGGCGCAAAACCTTGAGGAAAGTAACGTTGGTATTGTTATTCTAGGCCCATATACAGATATTCGTGAAGGGGACGAAGTACGCCGTACAGGCCGTATCATGGAAGTTCCTGTCGGAGAAGAGTTAATTGGACGTGTAGTCAACCCGTTGGGACAGCCTGTTGACGGCATGGGTCCTATCGACACAACGAAGACTCGTCCGATTGAGAGCCCGGCTCCAGGTGTAATGGATCGTAAATCAGTTCATGAACCGCTTCAAACAGGGATTAAGGCGATTGATGCCCTTGTTCCAATCGGACGCGGACAGCGTGAATTGATTATCGGTGACAGACAAACAGGTAAAACAACTGTAGCTATCGACACGATTCTGAACCAACGTGATGAGAACATGATCTGTGTGTACGTTGCGATTGGACAAAAAGAATCAACGGTTCGGGGTACGGTTGAAACATTGCGCAAACACGGGGCCATGGATTACACAATTGTTGTAACAGCATCTGCTTCCCAGCCTGCTCCTCTTCAATACTTGGCACCATATGCAGGGGTAGCAATGGGTGAAGAATTCATGTATAACGGCAAGCATGTTCTTGTTGTCTATGATGACCTTTCCAAACAGGCAGCGGCTTACCGTGAACTTTCCTTGCTTCTTCGCCGTCCTCCAGGACGTGAAGCATATCCGGGGGATGTATTCTATTTGCACTCCCGTTTGTTGGAACGTGCCGCCAAGCTGAGTGATGAAAAAGGCGCCGGGTCCTTGACGGCTCTGCCATTTGTTGAAACACAGGCTGGAGACATTTCCGCATATATTCCTACGAACGTAATTTCAATTACAGACGGACAGATTTTCTTGCAGTCGGATCTATTCTTCTCCGGTGTACGTCCGGCGATTAACGCAGGTCTTTCTGTATCCCGTGTTGGCGGATCAGCACAAATTAAAGCAATGAAAAAAGTTGCGGGTACGCTCCGTTTGGATTTGGCTGCTTTCCGTGAACTCGAATCATTTGCCCAATTTGGTTCCGACCTTGACAAAGCTACACAAGAAAAGCTTGCTCGCGGGCAGCGTACAGTTGAAGTTTTGAAACAGGACTTGAACAAACCAATCAGAGTTGAAAAGCAGGTCATGATTCTTTACGCATTAACACGTGGATTCTTGGATGACATCCCTGTTCAAGACATTCTCAGATTTGAAGATGAGCTGTACACATGGCTTGATCATAACCGTGCAGAATTGCTTGAAAGCATCCGTTCAACAGGAAACCTTCCTGCGGATGAAGACATGGCAGATGCGCTGAACACGTTCAAAAAGACATTTGCCAAGAGTGATTCTTAAGATAGAGAACAGCTAAAGGTGCCATTTGGCAATAGCTTTACGGCACCTTTTTAATTAAACGAACTTCAAATACAGGGTGGTGAGAACCAGTGGCATCATTGCGTGATATCCAGACACGTATTAACTCAACGAAAAAAACGAGCCAAATCACCAAAGCAATGCAGATGGTATCTGCTGCAAAGTTAAACCGTGCAGAATTGAACGCCAAGTCATTTGTTCCGTATATGGAAAAAATCCAGGAAGTTGTGGCAAGCATTGCTTTAGGCAGTAATGACGTAAATCATCCTATGCTTGTGTCTCGTCCGGTCAAAAAGACAGGCTACCTTGTGATTACTTCCGACCGTGGTCTTGCAGGGCCTTATAACAGTCATATTTTGCGTGAAGTCAGCGCGAAAATTGATGAGCGCCACAAGAGCACCGATGAGTATGCCATTATCGCTATTGGAAGAGTCGGCCGTGATTATTTTGTAAAAAAAGGTGCGGATGTCGTCCTAGAAATTACCGGTATTTCCGATCAGCCATCGTTTGCAGATATTATGCAAATTACGAAGAGTACTGTCGGCATGTTTTCGGACGGTACGTTCGATGAACTCTATATATATTACAGTCACTTCGTCAGTGCCCTGACACAGCAGGTTACGGAGAAAAAACTATTGCCTTTGACAGACTTGGGTAATTCTACAAAACTCATGTCATATGAGTACGAACCTTCTGCAGAAGCGATACTGGAGGTTCTGCTTCCGCAATACGCAGAAAGCTTGATTTATGGTGCGCTTCTTGATGGAAAAGCGAGTGAACATGCTTCAAGAATGACTGCCATGAAGAGCGCTACGGATAATGCTTCCGAACTGATTGATACTTTGACATTATCTTATAACCGTGCTCGCCAGGCAGCGATTACTCAGGAAATTACAGAAATTGTCGGCGGTGCAGCCGCTCTGGAATAGATGTTTTAATATGAATAACAGATCCCAGGTAGGAGGGAAAAACATGAGCAAAGGACAGGTTTTGCAAGTTATGGGACCGGTTGTCGACGTTAAGTTTCCTGACGGCCACCTCCCTGAAATTTATAACGCTCTTAAAGTAACGTACAATGCTCAAACAGAAACAGAAACAAATATTGACCTAACATTGGAAGTTGCCCTTCATCTTGGCGATGATACTGTTCGTACTATTGCCATGGCATCCACTGACGGTGTTCAACGGGGCATGGAAGTCATTGATACAGGATCTCCGATTTCAGTTCCTGTCGGTGATGTAACACTTGGACGTGTATTCAACGTATTAGGTGAAAATATTGACTTGGGCGAAGAAATTGACGCAAATGCCAGACGCGATTCCATTCATCGCCAAGCACCTAATTTTGAACAGCTTTCAACGGAAGTTGAAATCCTTGAAACAGGTATTAAAGTTGTTGACTTGCTTGCACCGTACATCAAAGGTGGAAAAATCGGCCTGTTCGGTGGTGCGGGTGTAGGTAAAACAGTATTAATCCAAGAATTGATCAACAATATCGCACAAGAACACGGCGGTATTTCTGTATTCGCCGGTGTTGGCGAGCGTACACGTGAAGGTAACGACCTTTACTTTGAAATGAAAGATTCAGGCGTTATTGATAAAACAGCCATGGTATTCGGACAAATGAACGAGCCGCCAGGAGCACGTATGCGTGTAGCTTTAACCGGTTTGACGATGGCCGAGTACTTCCGTGATGAACAAGGACAGGACGTGTTGTTTTTCATCGATAACATTTTCCGTTTCACGCAGGCAGGTTCAGAGGTATCCGCCCTTCTTGGACGTATGCCTTCCGCGGTTGGTTATCAACCGACACTTGCTACTGAAATGGGACAACTCCAGGAGCGGATTACATCTACGAATGTTGGGTCCGTAACATCAATTCAAGCGATTTACGTACCTGCTGATGACTACACTGACCCGGCTCCTGCTACAACATTTGCGCACTTGGATGCTACAACAAACCTTGAACGGAAGCTTTCTGAAATGGGGATTTATCCTGCGGTTGACCCACTCGCTTCTACATCACGTGCCCTTTCTCCGGAAATTGTCGGCGAGGAACATTATGAAGTAGCGCGTCAAGTACAACAAACTCTTCAAAGATACAGAGAACTACAAGACATTATTGCTATCCTTGGTATGGATGAGCTTTCTGACGAAGATAAGTTAACCGTTGCGCGTGCACGACGCATTCAATTCTTCTTGTCTCAAAACTTCCACGTTGCTGAACAGTTTACTGGACAGCCGGGATCTTACGTTCCTGTTAAAGAAACGGTACGCGGATTCAAAGAAATTCTTGAAGGTAAATACGACCATCTTCCTGAAGATGCTTTCCGTCTCGTTGGTCCAATCGAGGATGTCATTAAAAAAGCGAAGGAAATGGGAGTAGAAGTTTAATTAGGGACGAGGAGGCGATCAAATGAACACGATGAAAGTCAGTATTGTCACTCCAGACGGCCCAGTCTATAACTCAGAAGCTGAAATGGTCAGTACAAAAGCTGAAACAGGTGAGCTTGGCATCCTTCCGGGACATATTCCATTGGTTGCTCCTCTTCAAATCGGTGCGGTCCGGTTAAAGAACGGAAACAAAACGGAATACGTCGCCGTGAGCGGCGGATTTTTGGAAGTCCGTCCTGAAGAGGTGACCATCCTCGCCCAATCTGCTGAAACTGCAGAATCTATTGATGTGGCTCGTGCTGAGGCAGCCAAAAAACGTGCAGAACAGCTTCTTGAAAGCAAACGGGATGACATTGATTTCAAACGAGCAGAACTCGCATTGCAGCGTGCAATGAACCGTATTGACGTTGCACAATATAGATAATCGAAATATACACCTTCTGGTCTTGCACGATCGGAAGGTGTTATTTATGAAAAGACGGAACTGTTGATATATTCCTAACCAATGAGGGGGGAATGACGGGTGATCGAGGGGACAGAGATTGCTCAGCAGGCTTTAATCAGCATCTTATCACACCTTGTTTTTATTGCCTTGACTTTTTGGGCTCTGCAGGCGTTGCATTTTGATCGGCTGCTGAGGGCCAACCGAGTTTTTCAGGCGAGATTGCTGTATATCATTTTAACGATTGCCATTGGCTCATCCATCAGCAATTTTTTCCTTGATTATTTACATTGGTCGCAGCAAATCCAATATTTTTTTATGAATATAGGACTTTAGACTCATTAATCATGGTAAAATATTGTTTATGATTTGATGTGGGAGTGCCTTTCGTAGAAACTTGTCGAACTAAGCCGATTAATTTGTCTACAAATGCAAAATTTCTTGCAGTATGCCCAACCTTGCCTTGGAAAGACTGAAGGTAAGGGGGAGAGAGCAATGATGAAATACGGCAAGATAACCTTTTTTCTATTTTTCCTTTTTACTTGTTTCATGCCCGGTTTATTCGGGAAGATAACAAGTGTTGCTGGGGAAAATGAATTGGATTTGGATAAATTAGCAGAGGCAGTTCAGGCACAGAATGGCGACATTGTTGAATGGTCTCTACATACAAGAGAGATTACCGGTCAGCTGTCAGATGGTATGTCTGTCAATCAGCTAAAAAGGAGTTTTCCTGAGTGGGACTGGTCCATGACTCAGGGTAAGAACAGCAGCCATACCATTAAAGGAATCCTTCGTCATGGAAAGCTGGAAGAAAGCATCACAGTTGTCAAAGATCCTGCAGCTTCCTATGTATCTTACGAGATTAAAGGGGATATCTGGAATCGGAGTGTATCCAGCAGCGTCAAAAAGCTCCTTTCATCCAGAACAGGGCAAATCTTTGGGCAACAGCCTGTTATTTTCTCTTGTATCAAAGGCGTATTCAATGACCGCGGAGAACTCGGACAACCACATATGAAAGAACTCCTGTCATCTCTTCAAGCGAAAGAGAAAGAGGCACTCCAT
Organism: Siminovitchia sediminis; assembly: GCF_042680885.1. NCBI lineage: Bacteria > Bacillati > Bacillota > Bacilli > Caryophanales > Bacillaceae > Siminovitchia > Siminovitchia sediminis. The sequence goes on from NZ_JBHUEO010000116.1 coordinate 71,096, forward strand.
GAAGAGGGCTTTGATTCAGTCACAGCGTATTCCTCTCTTTTTTCTCAGGCCCTATCTCTTCCGGGAGAAGAAATGAATCTTCAGATCGGTCTGCGAAGCAGCAACTCAGGACTAGGTACATACTTCACAATAGGCACACCCATCCTGATAAATGAATATTAATATTAAAAGAAAAAGACGCGGAGGGGAATACTCTTGGAAAAGATCATCGTCCGCGGCGGAAAAAGGCTCAGCGGCACCGTTAAAGTGGAAGGTGCCAAAAACGCTGTATTGCCTGTTATCGCTGCATCATTATTGGCAAGCGAAGGAAAAAGCATCATTCGCAAAGTACCAACTCTCTCCGATGTATACACGATTGGTGAAGTGTTGCGTCACTTAAATACAGACATCTCCTTTGAAGGAAATACAGTATATATAGATGCTTCAAAGGAACTGAAAGTCGAGGCCCCATTTGAATATGTACGGAAAATGAGAGCATCCGTCCTGGTAATGGGTCCATTATTGGCAAGGCAAGGAAAAGCCCGCGTAGCACTTCCGGGAGGCTGTGCTATTGGATCGCGCCCCATTGACCTTCATTTAAAGGGATTTGAAGCAATGGGAGCCCGAGTTTCTGTAGGAAACGGATATATTGAGGCGTCCGCCGACCAATTAACCGGCGCTAAAATTTATTTAGATTTCCCGAGCGTAGGGGCAACGCAAAATATTATGATGGCAGCCGTATTGGCCAAAGGCACAACAATTCTTGAAAATTGTGCAAAAGAACCGGAAATAGCAGATCTTGCTGCTTATTTAAATAAAATGGGTGCACATGTTAGAGGCGCGGGTACAGAAACGATTATTATCGAGGGCGTCGATACATTATATGGGGCAGACCATACGATTATGCCTGATCGAATTGAAGCAGGGACCTTCATGGTGGCAGCAGCCATTACAGGAGGCAATGTCCTGATTGAAGATGCCATAGCGGAACATATGGCTTCTGTTATAGCCAAGCTGAAAGAAATGAATGTGAAGGTAATGGAAGAAGAAAATGGACTGCGCGTGATCGGACCGGAAAAATTAAAACCTGTTGACATTAAAACCATGCCATACCCCGGATTTCCGACGGATATGCAGTCGCAAATGATGGCATTGCTTCTATGTGCAGAGGGTACGAGTGTCATTACAGAAACCGTGTTTGAAAATCGGTTTATGCATGTAGAAGAATTTCGCCGAATGAACACGGATATTAAAATTGAAGGCCGATCCGTAATTATCCAAGGACCGTGCGATCTGCAGGGTGCAGAAGTAGCCGCAACAGACTTGCGGGCTGCGGCTGCACTGATTATTGCAGGCTTAAAAGCCGACGGATATACACGGGTAACAGAGTTGAAGCATTTGGACCGCGGCTATCTCGATTTTCATATCAAACTTCGCGGCCTGGGTGCTGATATTGAACGTGTCCATGAAGATGCTCATGAGGTTACCTACGAAGAAAGAAGCATTGCGACCGATTTGAATACATGATACGATGAACCCGCGAAAGCGGGTTTTTTTAGTTTTTGAGTTCTTTTTTACATTGCATAAAAGCTTGTCCTGCTGAATAAATTGGATTGAGGTGATGGCGTTCAGATCACCTTAATTTTTATATTGGAGGCATCAGGCATGAAGCAATTAAGACCCCTGTTTTTCACCTCAATTTTCTTTATCATTGTTTCTTTTCTCGTACCAGTCCTGCTTGTCCTGCCTTTTTCGAAAGACAAACCTGCTAGTGTCAAGCAGGAAGAAAAAACTGCTGATTTGCCGGCAAAAGAACAACAAGAACCTGTAACAGAGGTAGCAGTTTACAGAACGGTGTCCAAGAAGGTGGAAAAGCTCCCTCTCGAAGAATACGTAATGGGAGTCGTAGCATCAGAAATGCCTGCTGATTTTGAAGAAGAGGCGCTCAAAGCGCAGGCTCTTACGGCAAGAACATACATTGTAAATCATTTGCTTCAATCAGGTGAAGATGATATTCCGCTTGATGCCGATGTAACGGATACGATTAACCATCAGGTTTATAAAAACAAAGAGGAGCTTAAGCATCTGTGGGATCAGGACTTTGATTGGAGAATGAAAAAAATAGAAGAAGCGGTAAAGGCAACGGAAGGTGAAATTCTAACGTATGACAATAAACCGATCACCGCATCTTTTTTTTCGACCAGCAATGGTTATACGGAAAATGCGGAGGATTATTGGAATAATCCTGTACCCTATCTAAAAAGTGTTGAAAGTCCATGGGATACCCAATCACCAAAATTTATAGACCAAAAAGTCATGAGCGTACAAGACTTTCAAGAGAAGCTGAATGTAAATATTGAAAAGTCCGGAGACCTCGGAACTGTTACTGCCCGTACGCCGGGAAAAAAGGTAGCTGCAGTGAATATAGGCGGAAAGACTTTTTCAGGAAGAGAAGTCCGGGAAAAACTTGAACTCAAATCCACTGACTTCAATTGGGAGAAAAAAGGCGATACGATTGTTATTACGACAAAGGGATACGGTCATGGGGTCGGCATGAGCCAATACGGTGCAAACGGGATGGCAAAAGAAGGAAAAAAATATAAAGATATTGTCAGCCACTACTATCAAGGCGTTTCAATTTCGGAAGCCAATAAGTACTTTGACAAGATCGTGGCCTCCAAATAAGCAAATATGAAGGGGGCTGTCCAGAAAGTCAGTAAAAACTGATTTTCTGTGAAAGCCCTATTTCGTTTACTTCAAAAAAAGGCATACAAAAAAATCGCCCTTTCTAGTAAAATGTAAGTTACCACACCAACATTTTAGAGAGGACGATTTTTTATGAGTAATCCGAAGATCACTACTAATGATTATAACACACAGATGACCCTTCCTCCAGAGGTAAAAGAAGAAGCTGCGGTTTCACAAATCCGCCCTGCTCCCAAGTTTAAGCCTTATAATAACCGCCAGAGCTTTGCCATCCTGGATGTGGAGGGACTGATCCCCGAACATCATGTTGCTCGTGTGGTGGATGAGATGATCGAATCCATTCCGGATGAGCAGCTTTTCGCCCATTATTCTGGTGGAGGACGCCCTCCCTTTCATCCCATATTAATGCTCAAAGTCATTTTGTACGGTTATTCACAAAAAGTTTATTCTTGCTGTGAAATTGAAAAGCTGACACGAGAAAACCTTCCGGCGATATGGCTGGCTGCCGGACAAAAACCGGATTTCCGTACCATCAATGACTTCCGGGGCAACCGCATGAAACACCTGATGGATGAATTGTTCGAGACCATGATTCTCCGGCTGATTGATGACGGACACATTACACTGGAAAATTACTTTTTGGATGGCACAAAGATTGAAGCCAATGCCAATAAGTATTCTTTCGTATGGAAAAAATCTACTATCGGTTTTGAAGAGAAATTGAAGGAGAAGATTAAAGAAACACTTCAGGAGATCCGGGAAATTGCGGAAGCTGAGGAGATGGAGCTTACGGGTCTATCGGTAGGGGAAGCGACTCCCGAACAGCTGGAATCAATCGCCGTCCAGCTCGAAAAGAAGGCGGATGCCTTGACGGATGAAATCGAAACTGCTGAAGAAGTACCTGTCCGCAAGGAACTTCATCAACGCCGGAGTGCGCTGAAAACCCGTAAAGATGATCCGCGAAAACTTCATCCCGCGTATCCATAAATATCGTTTACATCATGAGATATTCGGTGACCGCAACAGCTTTTCAAAAACGGATTCTGATGCCACGTTCATGCGCAT
>NZ_JBHUEO010000117.1:0-797 GCF_042680885.1 Siminovitchia sediminis
TCAATGCCCGTAATCATTTCCGTAATCGTATGTTCCACCTGGATTCTCGGGTTGACTTCAATGAAATAAAACTCATCGTCTTTGACGAGGAACTCCACCGTTCCCGCGTTCAGGTAGCCGACATGTTTCATCAGCTGGACGGCCGCCCCGCAGATCCTCTCCCGCATGTCATCGCTTAACGATACGCAAGGAGCAGTCTCCACCACTTTCTGGTGGCGCCGCTGGACGGAGCAGTCCCGCTCAAACAGGTGAACGATGTTGCCGTCCCGGTCCCCCAGGATCTGCACTTCGATATGCTTTGGGTTTTCAATATATTTTTCCACATAGACTTCATCGCTGCCAAAAGCGGCTTTGGCTTCGGACTTGGCCCGTTCGTAGGCTTCCTTCAGCTCGCCTTTGTTGCGGACAATCCGCATGCCGCGCCCGCCGCCCCCAAGGGAGGCCTTGACCATGAGCGGATAGCCGTGCTCACTGCCGAAAGCCGCGGCTTCTTCGAGGCTTGCCACCGGTCCGTCGCTGCCCGGAACAGCCGGAATGCCTGCAAGCACAGCCTGCTCTTTTGCCTTCACCTTGTCCCCGAACATATCCAGATGACGGATCTCAGGACCGATAAACATAATGTCTTCTTCGGCGCAACGCTTCGCCAGCTCAATATTTTCGGACAAAAAGCCGTATCCCGGATGAATGGCATCGGCTTCTGAACGTTTGGCAATCTCGATGATGCCTTCGATATCAAGATAGGCATCAATCGGCTTTTTTCCTTCCCCGACCAGGTAGGCCTCATCCGCTTTATACCG
>NZ_JBHUEO010000118.1:0-1245 GCF_042680885.1 Siminovitchia sediminis
AATACCATATTCCTAAGTCACTTGCGTTTCGGAGTTATGAAGCCATTGAAGAATTGCCAAGAGGGAAACAGATGCAGGTGGATTTTGGGGAGATGAGGGTTAAAACCTTCGATGGAAAAACGATGACACTATATGTCATTGCCTTTGTCCTTTCCCACTCGCGCTTTAAATATGCCTATTGGCAGGAACGGCCATTTACCACCCGGGATGTCCTGCGTTGTCATGAAAAGGCGTTTGAATATTATTGCGGAATGACCGAAGAGATTGTCTATGACCAGGACAAGCTGATGACAGTCAGTGAAAATGGGGGCGATATTATCTATACAGAAGAATTTCAGTCGTATAGGCAACAAAGAGGATTCCGTATCTACCTTTGTCGGGCTGCAGACCCTGAATCAAAAGGAAAGATTGTGAACGTGGTGAAATTCATCAAAGGAAACTTTGCGAAGAATCGGGTGTTTTATCAGATAGATACCTGGAACGAGCAGTGCCTGGCCTGGCTTGAAAGAAAAGGAAACTACCAGGTGCACAATACAATAAAAAAGAGACCTCTCGAAGTGTTCGCCCTGGAAAAGCCACACTTGCGAAAAGTCTCCTCCCTGCTTTCTTTCGAAAGCAACCATGGATCTAGTATAACAAGGACAGTGCATAAGGACAACATCATTAAATATCAATCGAACCGTTATTCTGTTCCGTTGGGAACGTATAAGCCACACGGAGATAACATCGTTCATGTCCGGATTGAGAAAGATGAGCTGATCATTGAAAAGACTCCAGAAGGTGAGCTTTTGGCTGTTCATCCCCTTTCCAAAGGAAAGGGCCGGTTGATCAAGAATGCACACCATTCCAGGGATAGATCCAAAGGTATACAAGCATACATGGATACGGTCAAAGCATCCTTTGAAGACAAAGAAAATATTCAACAGTTTCTTGAGGAGATTCATCAACGTTTTCCAAGGTACATAAGAGACCAGCTTCAGATTCTTCAAAGGACCGTAAAGAATTTTCGTCCGTTCATCCAGCCAGCCCTGAATGTTTGTATTGAGAAGGGCTTGTGGAGCGCCAACGATTTTCATGACGTGGCAAAGCACGTGGCCAGAATCCAAGGGCATCAGGACGCAATCTCTGATATTCCGGGATCCGGGGCCATTTCCGAGTATTACAACGAAAAAGCTTCCGTCAGGGAACTGGATGGCTACCTGAAGATCTTGGGAGGTGCCTGAGATGGATTTTTCAGTCGAAGAT
>NZ_JBHUEO010000119.1:0-857 GCF_042680885.1 Siminovitchia sediminis
GCCCATTCCAGATTCAAATATGTGGAGTGGCTGGACCGGCCATTCCAGACAAAGGACCTGGTCCGTATGCATGAGAATGCCTTCCGTTATTTTGAAGGGATGACCATCGAATTGGTCTATGACCAGATCGTCTCCTGGCCATCAGCGAAAATGCGGGGGATCTGATCATGACTGCGGAATTCACCAAGTACCAGCAGACAAGGAAGTTCAAAGTCCATCTCTGCAGGAAGTCAGACCCTCAGTCCAAGGGGAAGATCGAGCAGGTGGTAAAGTATGTGAAAAATAACTTTGCGAAGAACCGTACGTTTGACAATTTGGCAGACTGGCAGGACTCCTGCATGAAATGGCTGGAACGCACAGGGAACTATAAGGTACACCATAATACAAAAAAGAGACCTGTCGAGGTGTACGCCCTGGAAAAGCAACACCTGCAAAAGGTCTCCGGTACTTACTGTTTGAAGATATCTTCGTTTCAAGTATAACAAGAAACATTCACAAGGACAACGTCATCCGATATGAGGGCAACCGATACAGCGTTCCCCTCGGTACCTATCGAAAAGGGGCACCGAACATCGCTTATATCGAGAAAGATGACGAGCATCTATACATACGCCTCCAACAGAACGGCCAGGTTCTGGCAAAGCATAGGATCGCAGAGGGAACAGGGGCTGTTATTTCGGATCCTTCACACAGGAAGCGCAATCACACCAAACGTGACCTGTTGATTCAGTAGATTGATGGCATGTTGGAGGACAAAGAAATCGGAAAGTGGCTGATTGGGCTGCTGGCTGAGGAGTACCCGCGCCATTTGGTCGACCAACTGAAAGTGGTACAATCAACCATCTTGAAATATCCCC
>NZ_JBHUEO010000120.1:0-34026 GCF_042680885.1 Siminovitchia sediminis
TTGATTCGACACCAACTACAGTAGAGAAGATTTGAATGGCTGGCAAGGTCTTTTTTCTTTTAAATAAAATGCAAAGTTATGTACGTTTATGTTTCATAACTCTGCACTTTTATTTTGCACTACACATGCGAAATCTTAGGATCCAGGGTTGGCATGGCCATGTGTCCTGGTCGGCTATATTGGCAGTTAACTACATAAATACAGAAACAAATGGAAGAAAATAGGGGGGATATAGACTTCTTTGTATTAAAAAGACGACCCATTAGAGCCGTCTTTTTTCTTTTACTCCCGCCATCAATAAATCTTTAGTGCACTCCTTGTTGATATGCTCTCTTCCTATGTAGATAAGGGCAGCAGTCCTCTTTGATGTTGAATCATGTTAAGTCGCCATCAAACTCGGCAGCCATGTGGCTAAAAACGGGAAAGCCAGTAAAATTACAATTAGAATAAGATTTAAGCCGATGAACGGCAGTGAAGCCGCATATACATCGGTCATTTTTGTCTCTTTGGGGGCTACAGCTTTCATGACAAATAGGCCTGTGCCAAATGGAGGTGAAATGGTTCCGATTTCGATTGTGATAAGCAGTAAGGTAGCAAACCATAAAAGATTCACACCAAGCATTTCGGCTACAGGGATAAATATGGGCAGAACAATCATTAAAATGGAGAGAGACTCCATAAAAGAACCCATAATAATGACAATTAAAAGCATGGCCAAAATGATGAGGTACGTGGAAGCTTCTATGCCGCCGATGATTTGAACCAAGTTGCGTGACACACCAGTAAACGACAGGATTTGGCTAAAGGCATTGGACCCGGCAACAATAAGAAGAATCATGGCAGAAATTTTCATGGTCCCATTTAAAATTTTTACTATGCTTTCCTTAGTTAATTGTCCATAGGCTATAGCTAAAACAAAGCTTCCCAAAGCGCCCATGGCAGCAGCTTCATTAGGAGTGGCTATTCCCAGAAACATAAGCCCGATAACAAGAAAAACAATGATGCTCAACGGGAATATATAGATGAGAGTAGCTTTGATTTTAATGTGTAACGGAATTTCCTCTATCTCATAGGGAGGTGCAAGCTGCGGCTGAAACTTTGCCCTAAGAATGATATAGGCTGCATATAGAAATGCAAGAATCAATCCTGGAAGCAGGATGGCAATCATAAATCCAGCAATTGATATTTTTCCCATAGAAGCCAAAAGAACCCCAAGAGCACTGGGGGGAATCATGACAGCCAAACCTCCTGCTCCGAGGATTGGACCGAGCGCCATTTGATTTCCGTATCCTTTTTCTTTCATGTTAGGTACCAATGTTGATCCCAGCATGGCAGTACTTGCCATGGTAGAGCCCGTTAAAGTAGAAAGCAAAGTCCCGCCCCCTACAGCAAGAAGGCTCAGCCTCCCGGGCAGCTTGCCGAGCCATTTATCGACCGTTTCAATCATTCTTGGAGCAACACCCGTATGGAACATCACTTCTCCCATTAAAATAAAAAGAGGGATAGGAGCCAAAGAGAATGTCGCCAGTGAGGATTTAATGCTTGTTATAAGAAGTTCCGGTCCCTTTTCGCCGCCCCATATAAGGTAGGCGGCAATAAAGTTAATAAATAAAAAGGAAAAAGCGACTGGTATTCTGAGAAGCATCAAACCAATGAGACTAACTAAAATAATCGCTAACACGATCCACCATTCCATGTCGTTTCCTCCACTCCTTAAGCAGCTTTTTCATCTTGATGAATATCACCGTGAATTAAATCAAAGTTTCCGAAGGTGCATCTGTAAAACATTCTGATAAATTCAAGAAGCATTACAAAGCCGCCTATCGGGATGATGGCATATACATATACTTGAGGTATCTGTAAAACCGAAATGCTTCTCATGTCCCTGACATAGGAATCTATAACAGTTTGCAGACCATACCAGGAAAAGGCTAAGCATATTAACATTCCAATTAAAGCAATAAGGATGTAGTTTACTCTATTAAAAGTTTTCGATAACTTTCCTTCAATTAAGTCAATGACTACATGCCCATTCTCTCTTATGAGCCAAGCAGCCCCAAGGAATGGAACATACAGCAAAATGTATTCGTTTATTTCATTTACCCAAATGAGGGAAGAGCCGGAGGTAAGTCGAAAGATTACCTCCATAGTAATCGAAAGCATGGAAAAGATCACAAGCACTCCTCCGATATAAAACAATACATCTTCAACGCGATTTAGGATATTTGAGAGTTTCGTCAGCACTGTTATGCCTCCCTGCTAGTCCGGATCTTTATTACTTATCAAGCAAATTTCTGAGCTCCTCATAATGGTCAGGTGCTGTTTCTTTCATTGCTTCCCACTTGACTTCTTTGACAATATTTTGAAATTTCTCGCTGTCTTCCTCTGACAGTTCAATTTTTTGAAGGCCGGCTTCTTCTATTGCTTTCCACTCTTCCTCATTGACTTTATTGAAATAATCTACCATTTCCTTTTCAAATTCTGCCGTCAAATTAACAAGGGTTTCTTGTAGATCTGTAGAAAGAGAACTGTAGACATCCTTATTGATTAAAATAGTTCCATTTTGGTTTAAAAATGGCTCATCAATAATAAATTTCGTCACTTCGGTCCAACCGCTGTCATTCGGTCCCAGCAATGGGAAACCAAATCCATCCACCATGTTTCTTTCCAAAGATGTATACACATCGCCTGGTACAACTTCAACAGGGTTTGCTTTGATAGCAGTTAAAATATCATGGTATGTAGGGTTTGATCTGATTTTAAGACCTTCCAAGTCAGAGAGAGAGCCGATTTCTTTGTTCGTCCAGAAGTAAAATGGATTGGGTCCCAGCCATCTTCCCAGGTAGACCATATTATATTGATCGTATAGTCCATTCATATAATCATAGTATCCATTTTCTCTTTCTTCCCATGGCTGAAATGGAGATAAATGGAGCGAGTGAGATTCCGGCATGATATGTCCGTAGTAAGAGCTTACATTAAACCCGATATCGACTAATCCGTTGGTAACTGCATCAAATTGTTCCTCAGTCGGTATAGATTCCGGACCGCCAATCCACTCCAGTTCAATGGCACCATTTGTTTCTTCTGCCACTTTCTCCAACCACATTGGAACGATATCTTTTGTAAACTGATGATCCATAGGCAAAAAGCTGACTACTTTTAGTTTGGTTGTGTCATTGGATGTGTCACTTCCGGAGCTGGTGTCTTCTGTACCGCAGCCTGATAGAATCACAGCTAATAATAGTAGGATGAATGAGTACTTCTTCATATTTCAAATCTCCTTTTAATGATGGTTTAGTCTTTCTCATGCTGGTGAAAGGGGTTACAATAGTAATTAAATGAGAATCACCTCCCGGAGCCTCAAGGCAGATTAAAAAACCTTCATTCTTAAATATAGCGAATTTTGTTTAAAATAAATGTTAATTCTTTAACATTTTTCTCAAAATGATCAGAATGTCCTAACTAATCACTCTCATTTTTTGCAAAAACTTGGATTGTTTCATATTATGAAACTTTAATCACTCTTATTTTTAAAAAACTGTTAAGGTGTAAGAGTATTTTCATTTTATTATGTGAAAAAGAGTGGATGGAGAATGTCAGACGTACTGAGGGAACAAGCAAATCGTCAACAATGGAAAATGCTTGGGTGGCTGCTGCTCATCCAAATTCTTGTCGCTTTTGTGGGGAGAAGCATTGCCCCTTTAGGGCTGGTGATCGGGGAGGATTTATCTTTGACGAAAGCCCAAATAGGGATGCTTCCTGCAGCCTTGTTTTTAGGGCAATCATTGGTCTCCATGCCCGCAGGGTTGTTAGCTGATAAAATTGGTTCAAGGAAGCTGCTCGTATTATTGGCAATATGTCTGGGTGTAAGCTTTGTTTCAATGACACTTACCTCTTCATTGATCCCGCTGCTGCTGGCAGTTGTAATTGGTGGAATAGGCTATGGAGCGTCCCACCCTGCTACAAACCGGGGAATCATGTTTTGGTTTCCGACTGAAAAAAGAGGCACAGCAATGGGAATCAAGCAAATGGGTGTAACGTTTGGTTCTGCGATGGCCGCTTTGCTGCTGTTGCCGCTTGCCGGTTCCTGGGGATGGCGTCCGGCTATTTTGGCGGCAAGTGCTCTTTTGTTAGTCGCGGGAGTCTTGACCTACTTTTCGTACAAAGAACCCGACGAGCAAAAACGTTCGGCCCCTTTGAAAAAGTTCAATGCAAGGCAGAATGTTAAAACTCTATTAAAGAATAAACCCTTAGTTTTCGTAACGGTCAGCGCACTGATTTTAAGCGGATCACAAATGATGCTCAACACCTATTTGGTGTTGTTTTCATATGAAAAACTCGGCATCAGCCTTTTCTTGTCTGGAACTTTGCTGGTTGTGTCAGAAGTGGGGGGATCCGTTGGAAGAATCGGCTGGGGAGTAATTAGCGACCGGTTGTTCAATGGAGGAAGGATTATTGTCCTGTTCATTATTGCGCTGATGGCAGCCTGTATTTCTTTTGTCGTGGCATTGCTTCCTTCCGGTACATCGTATTGGATGATGATTCCTGTCTCATTTTTATTTGGATTCAGTGCTTCCGGATTTAACGGAATCTGGATGAATGCTACAACCGAACTTGTTCCAAGGGAGCAAGCCGGATTGGCCACTGGATTCAGCATTACGGTTGGTTCCTGGGGAGTCATGATTGGTCCGCCGCTATTCGGTCTTATTTTAGATATAACCGGTTCATATAGAACAGGCTGGTTTTTTGTTGCGGCTGTCATGGTGATTGTCATGTTTCTTCTTTTAAGTGCCATGTCTTTCCTGCGAAAAAAAGGACTAAGCAAGCATGACTTTTTACTTAAAAAAGTTTGAAAAAATTCGTTTAAGTTTCACTATTTTAAACTTTATTCTTGTGAAGCTGTTTTCTTGTGATTATAGTTATAGTAATATGTATATTGATATATGATAACGCTTTCCTTGTAGTTGGAGGTGACTCTTTACAAACAAAGCTTTCTGCTTCATACATTGGTTGAAACAGCCAATATTGAGAAAAGAAAAGGGAGTGGTAGCTATGATTGCTTCGGTCAAAAGGGCCTGCGCGATTTTAAGCTGCTTTACCCGCGATGAGCCAGTTCTGGGAAATGCAGAAATAGCTGAGAAGCTTGGGTTGAGCAGGAGTACTACGCACCACCTGATTACGACATTATGTAATGAAGGCGTTTTAATCAGAGATGTCGACAGGAAATACCGGTTGGGATGGAAAGTACTGGAGTGGAACAACAGCGTTATGTTCCAGCAGGATTTTTACAATAAGGCCATGCCGTTAGTAAAAGAATTGACTGATAGATTCAGAGGAACAGCTCATATTGGAATGTTTGACAAAGGAGATGTCGTTTTTGTATTGAGGATTACTTCTGATGACATCGATTCAGTTCCAACCTACCTGGGGTCAAGAAAACCGGCGTATGCAACAAGTGCCGGAAAGGCTTTGCTTGCCTACAATAAAGCCTATTTAGAAGAGACCATTGATAAAGGACTAAAACCGCAAGGGCCCAATACAATTACAGATATCAGAATTCTTGAACAAGATTTGGAAGCAGTGAGACAACAGGGGTATTCTGTGAGCATTAATGAAAACGATACACATACTTACGCTATTGCTGCCCCGATTATGTCCTACTCCGGAGAAACGATTGCTTCAGTGAACCTTGTGGGACCGACAAGTTATATGAAAAGCCTTCATAAAAACCACATTATCCAAAGTGTGGTAAATACCGCCAAAGCCATTTCCCGCGAGCTGGGTTATATCGAAGTAAAAGGCGAGGATAACGTTTATTCAAAAAAGTTGAAATACTCCTAATAGACATTTGATTATGGCACCAATGAATACTCACATAGATAAAACAATTAAGGGGGAAATAGTTATGAAAAAGTACAAAATTCGCATGTTGATCCTGTCAATCATCGCTGTAATGGTGCTCTCAGCCTGCGGCGGAGGCGGAGGAGGAAGCTCTGAAGAAGCATCCAGCGGTGGAGACGGCGGGGATGCCGAAGGAGAAACATATGAATTTAAGCTGGGGCATATTGCTCCTCCTGACCATATTTGGAATGAGGCTGCACAAAAATTTGCGGAAGAATTGGAAGAGCGTTCGGACGGAAGAATGAAAGTGGAATTATACCCGGGAGGACAGCTTGGAAGCGACTCTGATATGGTACAGCAGCTGGAGGCCGGATCTTTGGATTTTGGCTTTATTACAAACGCTTTCTTGACATCTAAATCTGATGCGTTCAGCGCATGGTTTGCACCGTATTTGTTTGACTCTTACGAAGCAGCATTGGAAGCAAGTAAAAGTGAGGAAGCTAAAAATATTCTGGCCACTTTGGATGATCAAGGAATAAAAGCATTGGATATCTTTTTCTCTGGTCACCGTACAATGATGTTCAGAGAGAAGGTAGAAAAACCGGAAGATCTTGAAGGGTTGTCTATGCGTGTAACACCAAGCCCTGCTTTGGAAGACTTTTACCGTTCATTGGGAGTCAGCCCGGAATCCATTTCATTGCCTGACGTGTATCAATCGGCACAAACTGGTGTAATAGACGGAATGGATATGGACCTAGATGCAGCCATTACTTCCAACTATAACGAAGTAACGGGTTATGGAGCTTTGACAAATCATATGGTTTGGCCTTCCGTTATGATTATTAATAAAGCTCTATATGATGGAATGTCGGAAGAAGACCAGAAAATCGTAGAAGAGTCCATGGCAGCAGCTTCTGAATTTGCTACGATGAAGCGCGCTTCCCAAGAAGAAGAATTCATTAAAACGCTTGAAGATAGAGGAATGGAGATTTATGAAATTGATCCGGCTTTGTTTGAAAAGCAAATGAATGAATTTGACGAAAAATATAAAGCAATGGATCCTCTCATCGCAGACTTTATTGACACGTTCCGTAAATAGAGGAGGCAGCTTGTATGAAGACATTAAGCAACTGGGTTGAAAAAATAGAAAAAGTCGCTTCCATCCTGTTGATGGCTGCAATCACCCTGGTGCTGTTTACTGCAGTAGTTTACAGATATTTTCTAAACGCTCCACTTTTCTGGGCGAATGAAGCAAGCATTTTTATGATGACTTGGCTCACTTTTCTGGGAGGGAGTTTGGGACTTAAATATAAGTCCCAAGCTTCCATTACTTTTTTGGTTGACCGTTTTTCTGAAGGCGGCAAACGGATTCTCTTGATTATTACCCACATCGTCATTTTGGCTGCATTGGCCTTATTGCTTTATTTAAGCTACGAGTGGATTCTCAATTTATCGCCACAGAAGTCAAGTTCTATGCGTATTCCGATGTGGATTCCGTATCTTTCTGTTCCAGTGGGGCTCACTTTTGCCTTTATCCACCTACTGGATTACATGATTGATCTGATTAAAAAAACACCGAAGAGTAGTGATGCCTTATGACATTTGGATTAATATCAACTATCGTCGTCTTTATTCTGCTGTTGATTATTGGAATCCCGATCTCACTCGTTTTGGCAATTACATCACTTGCTTATCTATTTATAAGCGATAACCTTACTTTGTTGGCAACAGTCCCTCAAAAAATGTTTTCGGGCATGGATAATTTTGGTCTGCTGGCTATTCCTTTGTTTATGCTCGCTGGTGAGTTAATGAACTTTGGGGGAATTACCAGTCGGTTGATCCAATTCGCAAAGGTGCTCATTGGCCATTTTAAAGGCGGCTTGGCATATGTATCGATTATTGCAAATATGTTCCTTGCCTCTATATTGGGATCGGCCAACGCCCAGGCTGCCATGATGAGTAAAGTCATGGTGCCTGAAATGGAGAAAGAGGGATATTCACGTGAATTCTCTTCGGCTTTAACATTGGCTTCCTCTGTGGTAGCTCCGGTGATTCCGCCAAGTATGCTGTTTATCATTTATGGGACACTTACAGGTGCTTCTATCGGTGATTTGTTTATAGCGGGTATTATTCCGGGAATTCTCCTTGGGGTTGGTTTTATTATTGTAATCGGCTTAATGAATGCCAAAGAAAATTTCCCGCGCAGCGAGCGGGGAACATTACAAGAAATCTTCAAAAGCTTCTTAAATGTTTTACCTGCTTTATTGATTCCATTCATTATTATATACGGAATATTAAGCGGAATTTTTACACCAACAGAATCTGCAGCGGTTGCCTGTATCATAGCGGTCATTATCGGGTTTTCCTATAAGCAGCTGAAGATCAACTCTCTTCCGGAAATTCTTCTGAACACGGTTGTCAATACAGCGACGATTACTTTCTTAATTGTGACAGCCAATCTGTTCGGCTATATTATCGCGTATGAACAAATCCCGCAGCTGATGGCAGAATCCATGTTAAGCATTTCCGAAAATCCATTAGTGTTCCTCCTATTAGTGAATATTTTACTTCTTTTACTGGGAACCGTATTGGATGGAATTGCCGCTTTGATTATTTTGGTACCAGTTTTGGCACCATTGCTGACCACCTACCAAATTGACCCTGTTCACTTTGGTGTAATCATTACGATTAACTTAACCATTGGTTTATTGACTCCACCGGTTGGAACAGGCCTTTTCATTGTTTCGTCCGTGGCAAAAGTCAAGATCGAATCTCTTGTAAAGGCCATTACGCCTTTCCTGATTACAACGATCGTCATATTGATGATTATCACTTATTGGGAAGATGCCGTATTATGGCTTCCGAGCCTTATAAATAAATAAATGTGTTACATATGTTGAGTGATCTGTCCAGATCACTTTTTTTGTGAAAAAATTGAATATGTTTCACCATGAGGAATTTGAACGTTGATCGTTGTCAGCGGTTTTATTACATTGAGGATACGGACAGCAAATAAATATTTTGTATTCTTTATAGGCAAGTATGTGTCAGGGCCAGTATGTTATAGAAGCTTAAGCAGGTTATTTTAACATTCACCCCCGTCCATACTGCGGAATAGATAGTAAACAAAAAATAATTTTTGGTGTTTCATTATATGGAATCCGCGGATTGAGGACTGATAACGTTTTCAATATAGTAAAAGTAACAAACAACAGGAATGGAGGAAGGAAATTAAATGGATGTCAGAGAGTTACGTAATTGCTTTGGCTGTTTTGGAACCGGTGTCACAGTTGTTACATGGTTGAATGATGAAGGCCAAAGAAGAGGGATCACGGTTAATTCTTTTACTTCAGTATCTTTGGATCCGGCCCTTTTGTTAGTGTCCATTGATAAGAAAACCAAGGCATATGAGGATTTAAAAAACAGATCTTTCGTCATTAACGTGTTGGCTGCAGACCAGGCAGCCTATGCAATGCAATTTGCAGGACGCCCGCAGGACGATTTAGTGATTGAGTGGGAAGAAGGTAAAAAAGGACCCAGGCTCAAAGGAGCCACAGCCCATTTTGAATGTTCCCCGTGGGCAGAGTATGAAGGCGGCGACCATGTTTTGTTTTTGGGTAAAATAGAAGACTTCGATAAAAACGATAGTGAGAGTTTACTATTCTACAGAGGCAAGTTTTTCGAAACAGAATATAAATCCATGTTAACCAATTAATAAATTATATTTTTTACTGGAGGGAAAGAAAATGGGGATCAGAACAGGAGCAGATTATATTAAAGCAGTAAAATCACGGCAGCCGGAAGTATGGCTTCGCGGCGAGAGGATCACAGATGTATACAATCATCCGGTTTTCCGGCAGCCCATCAATGAGATGGCAAAGTTATACGACATGCAGCACGACCCTGAGTATCAGGAGCAGATCACGCATATATGCGAAGAAACAGGGGAAAGGGTCAATAATTCCTTCCTGATTCCAAGAGACGGGGAAGACCTGCAAAAACGCAGACGCGTATTTGAAGTATGGGCTGAAGCCACCTTTGGACTGATGGGAAGAACGCCTGATTTCCTGAATGTAGTGCTGACTTCCTTTGCGACAAACGACTGGTTCTTCAGACAATACGGGGAAGACCGTTACGGCGACAATATCATTAATTACTATCGATATGTCAGAGACAATGATTTATTCCTGACGCACGCGATTGTGAATCCGCAAAATGACCGGAGCAAGTCGTCGCATGAGCAGGAATCCGAATATTCCCACCTTGGCGTGGTCAGAGAAACCGAAGACGGTTTAATTGTACGCGGTTCCAAAATGCTGGCAACGCTTGCACCAGTGACCGATGAAGTCATTATCTATTCTTATCCAAGCTTTAAGCCGGGTGATGAGAAGTTCGCTATTTCCTTTGCTTTGCCGATCGACACGCCGGGATTGAAAATCTACTGCCGTGAAGAAACGCAGGATGGCAAGCGCTCCACATGGGATCATCCGCTGGCTTCGAGATTTGAAGAAATGGATGCCGTCCTGGTCTTTGACGATGTGCTCGTTCCTTGGGAGCGTGTATTTATCAATCAGAACGTGGAAGCAGGAAATTTGCTGTATCCGAAAACAGGCGCGAACCTGCAGCCTTCCCACCAGTCTGCTGTCAGGGGATTGACGAAGATTTCATTTGTTGCAGATGTGGCTTGTTCCGTGGCGGACACGATTGGAGTAGACGGGTTCTTAAATGTTCAGAATCAATTGACCGAGCTGATTCAGGGCGTAGAAACCATCAGGGCTCTGGTGCGTACAGCCGAAAGAGAATTCACGATCACAGAACAGGGAGAAGCTCTGCCGAACATTGTACCGCTTGAAACGATCCGCGGGCTGCTGCCAAATATGTATCCAAGAGCCATTCAGATACTCCAGACAATTGCAGCAGGAGGTCTGTTAATGTCACCGACAGGAGCAGACTTTGCCAATCCGGAAATCGCTGATGACATGAACCGGTACTATGCCGGCCGTGAAGGAGTTTCATCCGAGAAAAGGGTCCGTCTGTTCAAGCTTGCCTGGGACCTGAGCGGAGAGGCGTTCGGCCAGAGGCTGCTGCAGTATGAACGTTATTACTCCGGAGACCCTGTCCGCAAAGCGGGGATGTTCTACAATGTGCATAAGAGAAATAATCCTACGTATCCTCGGGTGGAGCGTGCGCTGGAGGAAGCTTTGAAAATGTCGCCGGAATATAAAAAAATAACCAATCAAGTAACGAAGTAATCAAACATGCAGAAATCCGAGAAATGAGGGAGATCAGTTGAGAGTTCACGATACTGAAAGTCTTACATTGTCCGGGTCGGTTGTTGCTATAGGGGCATTCGATGGAGTCCATCGCGGTCATCAAACCGTGATCCGTGAAATGGTAAGAAAAAGTCACTTGGAGGGAGTGCCAAGTGTGGTCTATACATTTGATCCCCCTCCGCGGGCATACTCTCAGGGAGCTCAAATACTGACCTCATCGGATGAAAAAATACAGCGGCTTAAAAATTTGGGCGTTGATCACGTCATTATGGCAAAGTTTGATGAAAACTACATGAAACGATCTGCGGGTGATTTTATCCGGGAATTACACATGATCCATCCGAGAGCTGTCATGGTGGGAAACGATTTCCGTTTTGGCAACAAGCGGGCTGGGGATGTTTCCCTATTGAAGGAGCATTTTACTGTACAGCCGGTTCGTCCGGTCTGCTGCCCGGATGGAGAACGCATTTCTTCTACCCGGATCAGGGAATTGATGATGCAGGGGAAGCAGGATCAGGCATTGCCGCTTCTTGGGTGGATGTAATACCGCTATACATGGGCTGTCTAATTTTTTAGGCAGCCCATTCATTATTTGGGTGAATAAACATAATAAATGATTTTAACATGATGATCCATAACTTTGGAGAAAAGGCTCATGAACCATTTGGGTGAAGTCATATTAGTCCAAGCAAGTATTTATGGGAGTTAATGATAGGTTGAACAAGATAGTAGACAAGAGGCAGGACTTAGAAAAAATAATGAATGTTTGTTTCGTATTGGGTATACTTCAAACAGCAAGTACATTCTATGCAGCGGATGTTTTTGAGCCAGCGCTTTACTTTGTTTTGACTTATACTTTATAAATAATGGCTTAATATTTCTTCTCTAATTGAATCATTCGCCGGCAGATTCCATCAGTCTCTATAATATTAAAAGGGTTTCCTTTTACAGAATACAACTAAAAGTCTGATATAATAATAGGCAGAGTGATGAAGTACCAGCAAATGAGTAGGAGTGTTAAACATGTTGGTTGAACAAAAAAGCATCAATGGGTTTATTAAAGAGAGAAAACATGAAATCTTTCACATGTTAAAGCAAATGGTCAATACGGACAGTTATTCACGTGATAAGGAAGGGGTCAACAGGGTGGCTTCCATCCTGAAGAAAGGCCTGGATCAATTCGGAATTCCTTATGTATCACGAGATCAAAATGATTTTGGCGACCATGTGATAGCTGCAATCCAAGGGAGACGCCCGGGGAAAATTTTACTGATGGGCCATATGGATACCGTGCATTTGCCGGGCACTGTAAAAACTCGCCCCTATACCGAAAAGGGAAATTTGGCTTATGGCCCGGGTGTATCAGATATGAAAGCGGGGCTGGTCAGCATGTTGTATGCAGCGGCTGCATTAAAACATGCCGATGTTGACTTGCCGGATATTGAAATTCTTTATACACCTGATGAAGAAATCGGTTCACTGACTTCAAAAGCCGTTATTCAAGAGCGGGCAAAAGACGCGATGGCTGTATTTAATTTGGAATCGGCCCGGGCAGACGGATCGGTGGTAACGGCCAGAAAAGGTTCGGCACATTTGCAGTTTGAAATTGAGGGGAAAGCAGCTCACTCAGGTTTATTTATTGAAGAAGGAATTAGTGCAAATGATGAACTGGCCTATAAAATAGTGGAGCTCCGAAAGTTGATGGACTTTGACAAAGGCATTACGATCAATGTAGGGACAGTTAGCGGAGGGATCAATACAAATGTGGTATCTCCCCAGGCGTCAGCCACGCTTCATGTGGGCTTTTGGTCCTTGGAGGATTATCGGGAAGCAGAGGAGCGGATTAAAAAAATTATTGAAACCAGTTACATAGAAGGGACGAAAGCAAAGTTGAGTGGAGGAGTCAGCTTTTTGCCGATGGAAAAGCATGAAGGGGTGGCCGCTATGTTTGAGCTGGTCAAAAAGGCCGGGGAAGAGCTGGGCATTGATGTCACCGAGGAACGCACGAAGGGTGCAGCAGATGCCGGCGTACCGGCATCGCTTGGGATTCCCACCATTTGCGGCATGGGCCCGGTTGGAGGCAAATGGCACAGTGAAGACGAATATATGGAAATAGATTCATTGATTCCCCGTATACAATTGTTGGCCAACAGCATCGTCCTGGCGG
The DNA here is from genome assembly GCF_042680885.1 of Siminovitchia sediminis. Lineage (NCBI taxonomy): Bacteria > Bacillati > Bacillota > Bacilli > Caryophanales > Bacillaceae > Siminovitchia > Siminovitchia sediminis. Next base: position 13,285 of record NZ_JBHUEO010000120.1, read on the forward strand.
CGGATCGTTTTTCCAAGACCCGGTAGAGATGGCATAAAGCAGCCGGGAGCAATGGTTTCCTGGCTGTCCTTCTATCGCTCTTTCAAAGGTTTTTTATGAATGTGCAGATCACCGGGTCTGTCTGTGGCGGATCCTCCTCCGAATAAATCCTCGATTGAGATGGGCCCTTGACTTTGCATCTTTTCATAGTTCAGTATTCCTTCAATGTTATATGAATGTGCGATGACTGTTCCAATGATTGTTCCGTGCCTATGATCGAAATGAGCATTCGGGGCAACAAACAGACCACGAGCCTGTGTGTTGCCATTTTCCATGGTGAAATGGATTCCGCCAGTAAAAATGTTCCCATGAAAGCTTCCGTTTTGATTTAATACAATGTTCGCATCTTCTGCATATAATGAGGCTTTCATCGTCAATCCTTCCAAAATGATTGTCTGGCCGTTTCCTTTTTTTACAAAGATGTTCAGCTGGCCGGGGGAACCTCCCAGATTGACAGAACTATTTCCGCCTTTAATCTCCAGGTTATTCAGAAGAAAGATCGTTAAAGTCCCGGAACCTTCTATGTTGATGTTGCCATTGTGCAGGCTGATCTGATCAACAATAATCTTTCTGTGATCATCGCCTACGTTAAAAGTAAGGGTGTTATTTTTTAAAATGATATTCCCAAACTTTTGAGGATCAGTTAATGTAACAGTGCCGGAAGTCAGATCCCCTGAAGAACGGATCAAGTCAGGAAAGCTTGGAAATGGAGGAAGCTGCGGTATATGAATATGGCTTTGCCCTGCAGTTTCGACCTTCTCTTTTTGACCAGTCACCGCTATGTTTTCCGACCCGGACGGTACGTAGACAACTCCATTTATTTTCCCGCTTCCCTTCTCCATGACTACGCTGCCTGCCCCTTTTTTTGCCGTTCCGATATTGCCGTTGATGTTCCCATTTTTAATGGTAATTGTTTCCTTAATTAAAGCCGCCGGTTCAGGAATGCTGCCGCTTTCTCCCGTTTCTGAAGTATCCCATCTTACGAAAAATTCCCGTTCCACTATTCTTTCCTGTTGGCCGATTGTACCTGTAGAAATCATTTTGTATGTGGATGGATCTGTCTCATTTATTTGAACAACTTCAAGACTGGCCTTTGGCTGATCACCAAATACTTCTTCAAAATGAATAGGCGAGGCTTTGGGCTCCTGCGTAACAATTTTTGAAGGGAGTGCATGAAAAAAACGATCTTTCATTTGGTTTATTGTTTCTTTTTCTCCTTTGGTTTGTTCAACTTCGCCGGACAAAGTATAGACGGCCTCTTCTATTTCAGTCATTTCCAACGTGGCGGCAGCTTCAGCAATATAAAATGCCGATTGATCACGTCTGTCGCTCGTTGTTGTTTTAACGGAATTGGAGGCCAGGGTCACGAGTGTCAACCCTAGAACGGAGATCAGGACAGTCAGTAAAAGAACCCCTGCTAGAGAATAACCTGACTCATTCTTCATAAGCGGCTTTATTTTGTTATTGTTCATCTGACTTGCCGCTCCTTATGGTGATGGTGCTTTTCCACTGCTTCACATTTCTGCCGGTAATTTCTATGGACAGCTGAGGATCTATGTAATCCGCATGGAACTCTTTGATCTGCTTGGCAATAGGTACTCCGTTTCGTTCAATCACTTCTTCGGATGAAAGAAAGGTATAGGTGACGCTTCCCAGCCTGAGTGTCTCAACCGTACCAACATCAATCGAAACATCCGCCGCTTTTCTGGCATCCCTTGTAATCGTTTTGGCGGCATATGTCACATCTATCAGGTTTTTTGATTGAACGGCCTGTTCTGTATAATATTTTTGAACGCTTGTCATGATGCCGCCGATGATCGTAATGACGATGGCACCGATCGCCAGGGCGGCCAGCAGTTCGACAAGTGTGATTCCCTTTTCGTTCCTAACCCATTTTTTCATCCTGCCTCATCCTTCCAGCGGAGGACGTGTTCCATTTTCGCCCGCAGCTGATGGTCTGAGCCTTCCAGCACTTCCACAACGATCCGGTTCAAGTTCTTTTTCAGCTCTTCGGACTGCAGCCGAACCCTTATGACAAGCTGCTCGCCTTCTATCGGCCTCCGTTCAAAGACGAGCCATCCCTCTCTCTCCGGTTTTTGGGTATACCCCAATGTGGTGATGGCCGCCTCACGGCTGGTATATGGCGTGTCTAGACTGGCTGAATAGATATGTTCCATTTCTGTTTGTGCCAGGTAAGTAGCATTAAGAATATGTTCCGAAATCTTGTTTGTCTTGGCAGACTGAATAAAAATGGTGATCAACACAGTCAGAATGAGCGTAATCAGGATTACGGAAGCAAGCAGTTCTGCAAGTGTTGCGCCGCGCTCATTTGTGAATATGATTTTTCCTGCTTTCATAGAAGTCACCCAATCCGCCGTTTTTTTCAACTCCACTATTGATCGTAGTAAAAGGTAGTTACTTGAAGAGTAAAAGCCACTGATTCATTTGAGTCTGCCTGGAATGCCAAATCTTTCTCAGCAGGCAGAAAAAACTCCAGCTGATCTACACGGGTTATTCTTTCCAGACTTTCAACATCTTGAACAAACCGGATAAAATGCTCGTAATCGGGGGAGAGGACTGAAAGTTTGGCTGTTACCGTATGAAGGTTGTCCGGCTTATTTTGGCCAGGTGTCGTTTCGCTGGTGCCTGTATTCCTTTCTTCCGAAGATTCCGGATCTTGTGCCTGGTTATGGGAACTAGAAGAATCAGATCCGTTTTCTCCCTCTGCAAAATCAAACTCGGGTTCTGTCCCATCATACAGGAATTCCACCTGATTGATCCGGCTTCCGTTTGTATATTCCAGCTCCTGAAAAGAGAGCAAAAGCTTTTCAAGTTCGGGCTGCAGCGGAACTTTCTTCTGCAATAAAAGGGCGTCTGCATTAGCCGTTTGCTGGTGCGCCTGTTGTTGGGCCTTAAGAACAGCAATCTCTTCTTCCAGTGAAACATGGGAGTTTTTCTTGCCCTTGAGCTCCGATGACAAAGGCTGGATTAACCATACGTACCCAGTTAATAGGACGGAAAAAACAATACCCAATAAAAGCAGGAAGAGGGTTCTTCTTTCTTCGAAAAGATTATTCATGTTCTTTGGTCCCCTCTTTCAGCTGTGAAGCATTCATGTCAAAAGAGTATGTGACCTGGTAGCGGGGAAGCAGTTGAAATAGGCTCATTTCTATTGTCTCCGTCTCTTCATTTTCATCCGCAGGTGCCTCCGGTTCAAATGTATTAATGTGGTTTACTTTTACATTTTTGGTAAAATCAGAGGCATCCAGCTTTGCCACATAGGATGAAGCTTCTGTCATCGTTTCAAAATGAGTTTCTATGACAGCTTTTCCATCAAAGTAATGATACTGGCTGATATAGGCCCTTTCCGGCAAAAATCCCATCAATTGATCAATCAGCCTGGACGTAGGAATCACATGCTGTTCAGCGTAACTGACGGCTTCTTCCATCAACACGGGCAGATCAGCCTCCTGGATCTTCGCCTGTTCCTCCAGCGCTTCCTTTTCAGATGTCAATTCTTCCTGCTGAACAGCGGCAACTTGGATCTCATCTTTTAATTGGATATATTGGTAAATCAAGTAACCGGTCAAAAGAATAGCCAGTGCCAGTCCACCGAGGAATATCATATAGCTGAATGAGCGTTCTTTTTTATATTTCGGCAAAAGGTTAATATCAGGAAGCATTTAGGCGCCCCCTTTTAGCGCAAGGCCAAGGGCAGGGATGAACCGCATGTCTGCTTTTTCTTCCTTTAAAGGGGAGAGGTACCCTTTCAGGAGCGTGACGGGAAGGCCGTATTGCTCTTCCACTTTTTGTTTGAAACGTTCGGTCAAAGGGTGATCTCCTGTTACGATGATCTGCGTTACCCCTTTTTCTCCTTTATGCAGGGAATATCGGTAAAAATCCATTATCCGGTCCAGTTCGTTCATTTGATCAGTGAGAAGCTGTTTCACGATGGTTTGATCCCCTGCAAACGTCCACTCGAACATCTCATCGTTTTGATAAGAATAGCTAATCTGGTTTGGATTTAATTCCAATGGCTGGAAGCGGGTGAACTCCATTTGGTCATCCGTAAATATGCTGATATTCACAGACAGCAAATTCAGTTCAAAAAAAAGATACGTTTCTCCTTTTTTACTGTGGTCCAAATAGTGAAAGAAGCGATAAACTCCCAAAGGGCGTACATCCACTGCTTTGGGATTGAGAGAAACATCCTCAAAAAGGTGCGTGAATTTCGTGATTTCTTCCTCCGGAGCCGCAAACAGGACGGCCTTTTGTTTGCCTGTATTTGTTTCAGTCCCGGGCAATGGATGAATGTCAAAAACAGGCTGATCAAACGGAAGATGGATGCTTTCGCCTATTTCAAAAGCAAAATAGTCCATAACCTCCTGATGTTGCAAGCGGCTGGGGTACTCTACGTTCCGCATAATGACCAATGACTCGGGAGCATAGAAGCGGACACCCAAATGCTTTAACTTCCATTCGCGCACCAATTGCTTCATGAAGTGATAAAATTGGAGGTCGTCGACGATTTTTCCCTGTTCAATGAGACCAGAAGGGATCGGCCGCTCTTTCAACTTTCTGATATGAGTTAATTGTGGGCCATAGGTCTCTGCCACGCGAATGACGTAATCATCGATCACTATATTGGCAACCCTTTTTGATTTTCTAATCGATAACATGAATTTCATCTCCTGCTTGAGCTTTAAAGATCATTAAAGGAAGTGTAACGTCCAGACCAATAAGAATGCTGTTTAAAATGATTACTCTTTACGTATTGAAAATGGCAATCAAAGGACCGGCAGCATTCCTTTAACCATCCCGCCGCTTCCGGCGAAATCGTAAAAAGAGATGTTGTCAGTAGTCAAAACGATTATGGTTGAAAGGGGACTATCCAATCGAGGAGTGCCCCCTTAGTACAACCCCTTTCGATCCGTGGCCGTACGGTTTCCGTCTACATCAATAAAAAGAAGATAAAATGGGATGTTAAGAATTATGGCTAATCACGTGGCTCTGATGTTAGGGAAAACAGATTATACTTAAAGATGAACTAAGGACAAACCGTTTTTCTCCCTTTGTTGAGATCCGCTTCACTGGTTCCGGCAATTTTACACTTGGAGTCAGCTGTTTTTGCCGAAAGAGTGGCACTGTATGTGGAACCGGATTTTGAGACAGTAGCTGTACTATAGGAACCTTTATTCCAAGGATCTGTAAGTGGACTAAGTGTATTCAAACTATCTGCACTGATGCCGGATGCTGTAATTTCAACACCTTCTGCTTCGGCTATCTTGGCAGCCGCAATCAGCTGTTGCGCATTGGCAATATGCGCATCTTTTTTGGAATTGTCTATGACATTACCAATGGTTACAACAGCAATAGATGATACAATAGCCAGGATAACAACAACCGCCAGCAATTCAACGAGCGTCAAACCGCGCTGGTCGTTTTTTAATCTCGACAGGATCTTTTTCATGAGATTCCCTCCTAATGATGTCATTCTGTTAAAGTAGGATAAGAGATACATATAGTGGCATAATAAACTGGATTTTCCCTTATCCACCACCTCCTTCAAGAGTACTTTCCTTCAAAGTAAATAAAGTTTAAAATCAGACTAAGTTTTCTCTGAAAAGGCAGTGTTTTGTCTGGCTCCAGGCCATCGGCACAAAGTCACAAGACAAATGGCTGTGGTGCTGAAAAGCTGCCTCCCGGCAATTTGTTTTGTGCTTGCGCTGATAGGCGGGCGCCTTACGCTATTCCTACGCCTACTGGACTTCCGTAAAGATCGTAAACATCGGAATTAAGATGGCCAGGACTATAAAACCAATGACGACGGCAAGGAGAACAATCATCACCGGCTCGATCAGGGACTTCAAGGTATCTACGCTTCTCTCCACTTCTTCTTCGTAAAAATCGGCGACTTTTGCGAGCATGTAATCAAGGGATCCTGTCTGCTCACCAATGGCGGTCATCTGTGACACGAGCGGAGGGAAGACCCAGCTTTTTTCCAGAGGATCTGAAAGCGGACTTCCTTTCTCCAGGTTGTTGCGCGATTCCCGTATAACCTGTCCAATAACAGGATTTCCTGCGACTTTTTCTACGATCTCGAGTGCCTGGAGAATAGGGACGGAGCTGGCAAACAAGGACGAGAGTGTCCGCATCATTCTTGCGATCGCCGCTTTCTGCAGCAGGCGTCCGAAGACCGGCATTTTCAGCAGGGCAATATGCACCAAGTAGTGAAACAATTGGTTCGTTCGATAGAAAAAGAGAAAGAATGCCGCTGCTGCTAAAACGAGCAGGAGGCCCAGCCACCACAATTTCCGTGTCCATTCACTTAATGTAACGACAAAAACCGTGATGGACGGAAGCTCCCCGCCGAATTGTTCAAACATGGATACGAAGTTTGGGACGATGGAGAGCATGAGAAAAATGACTACCGCCGTGATCAGGACAATCAACACGATGGGATAGGCCATGGTGGACTGAATTTTTTTTCTCAGGTTATACTGCTTCTCAAAATAGGCTGCTAGCCTGTCCAGGGTATCGTCCAGGTTCCCTGTCATTTCTCCTGCTCTCACCATGTTGACAAATATGTCAGGAAACACCTTGGGATGTTTTTGTATGGCTGCTGAAAAGGCGACTCCGCTTCGGATCTCACTCTCGACTTCTTTCAATGTCTTGGCCAGCGTTTTGCTTTCAGTTTGCGCACCTAAAATATGAGTGGATTGTACAATAGAAATACCTGCCCGGATCAAGGTGGCGAATTGGCGGCAATAGACAACAAAGTGCCGCTGTTTGACCTTCGGCCCTCCAATAGAAATGTTCTTATTAAAAATGGTTTCCTTTGTTTCTGTCAATTCCCGGGGAAGAATTCCCTTTGCCTTCAGCTGTTTGATCGCCTGGTTTCGATTATCGCTTTGAATCGTCCCGCGTTTGACAGAACCTTTCTTTGATCGTCCCACATATTTATAAATGGGCATTACCATCCACCCATATCCGGAACATAAGGTCTGGCAGATTCGGCAGAAATAAGGCCGGATGACCGCAATGACTGGACAGCCATCTCCATCGTGTGCATTTTTCGGGAGCGTCCAGTCTGCATCATGTTATGGATCTGTTCCACTTTTTCATTGCGAATCAGATTGGCAATGGACGGGTAATTCAACAAAATTTCAGTTGCGGCCACCCTGCCGGTGCCATCTGCTTTTGCAAAAAGCCGCTGTGAAATAATTCCCGCCAATACAGATGCCAGCTGAATACGGATTTGCTTTTGCTGGTGGGAAGGGAAAACATCAATAATCCGATTGATTGTCTGCGGTGCATGATTCGTATGCAGAGTGGCCATAACAAGGTGTCCCGTTTCCGCAGCCGTAATGGCAGTGGAAATTGTTTCAAGATCTCGCATTTCCCCTACTAAAATCACATCCGGGTCCTGCCTTAGAGCTGCTCGCAGGCCTGCAGAAAAGCTCTTTGTATCGGATCCGATTTCCCGCTGATGGATGATCGACATCCGATGCTGATGCATATATTCAATGGGATCTTCCAGTGTAACGATATGTTTGTGCTCATGTTGGTTTATATAGTCAATCATGGCTGCAAGAGTAGTAGATTTCCCCGAACCGGTCGGTCCGGTTACGAGAATCAGTCCATGCAGTTTTTTTGTTAAATCTTTTAATACTTCAGGCAGGTTTAATTGATCAAAAGTAGGGATGGCAGCTGGAACCACCCTTGCAGCAAATCCAAAACGGCCGCGCTCCATATACACATTGAGACGAAACCGGACCGTATCCCCCAAACTGTAAGAGAGATCGATTTCTCCGTTGTCCAGCAGGTGTTCCCAGTCTGCAGCTGGTACAAGAGATCGGGCCATACTTTCTGTATCCTTGGCTGACAACGGGATCTCTCCGTAAGGAAGAAGCTTTCCGTGTCGACGGAATACCGGCGGAGAATCTACTGAAATATGCAGGTCTGAAGCCTGGTCTCTATAAGCTTTTTGTAAAAGCTCCTGAATATCATAGGACATGTCGGAAATCCCCCTATTCCATTGCGGCGACCCGTAGTACTTCTTCTGTTGTTGTCAGGCCGTCCGCCACTTTCTGCAATCCATCTTCAAGTAAAAAGGTCATGCCCGTATCCTGGACATACTGGCGGATGTTAAAGGCGCTTTCTGCATTCATGATCAGCTCGCGAACTTTTTGATTTATTGGAAGCACTTCATGAATGGCAATTCTGCCGCGGTAGCCGGTCATGGTGCAGCTTGGACATCCGCGCCCTTGATGAACAAATTCAATATTCATGCGGTTTTTTCGAAATATTTCCTTCTCCCGTTCTGTTGGGGGAATCATTTCCATACAGTCCCGGCATACCCTGCGTACAAGGCGCTGCGCCACGACCCCCGTTAGGGAAGATGCAATTAAAAAAGGTTCAATGCCCATATCGATCAGGCGGGTCAAGGCGGCGATCGCACTGTTAGTATGCAGAGTACTTAACACAAGGTGTCCTGTCAGTGCCGATCGAATGGCGATCTGGGCTGTCTCCGGATCCCGGATTTCCCCGATCATGATAATGTCCGGGTCCTGGCGAAGAATGGACCGGAGCCCGTTCGCAAAAGTCAGGCCGATGTCTTCATTTACCTGAACCTGATTGACTCCCTCGAGCTGGTATTCGACCGGATCTTCGATAGTGATAATGTTTACTTCTTCCCGGTTCAAACGGTTCAGTGCCGCATACAGAGTAGATGACTTACCTGATCCTGTCGGCCCGGTAATCAGGACGATGCCGTTCGGTTTTTCAATCATTTGGATAAAGGATTGAAGATTGGGCCCGGAAAAACCGATATGATCAAGACTCCCCAAAACGCTGCTCAGATCAAGTATCCGCATGACCACTTTCTCGCCATAAACAGAGGGGAGGGTGGATACCCGCAGGTCGATCGGCCTAAGGCCCACATTCATTTTTATGCGGCCATCCTGAGGAATCCGGCTTTCAGTGATGTTTAAGTTCCCCATAATTTTGATTCTTGCAACAAGTGCATTTTGCATATGCTTTGGCAGTGTTCGTTCCGTCCGTAAAATTCCATCAATGCGGTATCGCACCTTCAACTCCGTCTCCATAGGATCAAAGTGGATATCGCTGGCCCTTTGGGCAACAGCCTGATTGATCATCTGGTTGACGAGGCGGACAATGGGGGAGTCCTCATCTGTAACTTCGTTGTCGTCCAGAACTTCTTCTGCCTTAAATTCGCTTAAGGCTTCATCCAGTGATTCCTCCATGTCGTAGTATTTATTGATGGCCCGGTGTAATTCTTCCTTTGTCGCCAGGGCGGGAATGATTTGATATCCTGTAGCCATGCGAAGTTCTTCAATAGCAAAGTAATCCATCGGATCTGCCATCGCCACATATAATTTATGATCTTCTCTTTTAACTGGAATCACCTGATACCCCTTGGCCAATTCCTGAGGAACAAGCTGGATCAAATCCGGGTTTATCGGATACTGGTACAGGTTAATCTTTGGAATCCCGAGTTGCCGCTCCAATGTTTCCGCCAGCTGCTGTTCCGTGATATAGCCTTCTTGCAATAAGGCATCTCCCAGCTTTTCGTCCCTCGATTTATGTTGAAGAGTTTCTTCTATTTGTTGTTCGGTCACCAAACCAGATTCAACGAGTAAATCTCCCAAGCGTTTTCTCGGCATGCCGTTCACTCCTTTACGCTTTCATAAGGAACGTCACCTTCAACTGATTCATCTTGACCCGCCGCATCAGTTTGACCGGCCTTCTTTGCTTCAGGGGCTTGATCATCTGCAAGAATGCTGTCCGGCAGTGTCTGCTCACATGCCTTTCGTTTTGTTGCATCCTCAAATGTCTGGCAGGCTGCTTCATTTATTTTGTTGAGCAGTTCTTTTATTTCCTCGCTGTTCAATGGGGAACCTGCTTCTCCAGGCAATTCTTTCTCAATCGGCAGACCCTCCAACACTTCCGGGGGTTCTTGGGAGGAAAGCAAAAAGACAGTCGGTGAAGGAGGGTAATAGTCTCTGCTGATCAACGTCTTTTGCTGAATCGCTCCATTTGATTGCTGAATGCGGTATATTTCAGCCTTCAGTCCGCTTTGTCCGGATTCTATGGGCACCCGTGCCCCCGGCTCTAAGTCATAACTGAAGCGGTATAATGTTCTCGGCTTGATTACTTGAATGTTTTCCACGCGATAGCGGTATTCCGAATCTTTCAGTACAGAGTATAACGAAAGGTAAAGCCGGTTGTTCTTGACCTGAGACAAGATGGTATAACTGTGAAAATTTGGATTATGAAAGATCAAATCTTTTTTCTCAGCAATATTGACTGCAGCTTCAATGCCAGCCTCTGTATAGGAGGGGATGAAACCATGTGAATGCCGCTGAATAATATCCATATTTGTTTGCAGAACAGCCGCATAAAGAGCTGTTGCCAGAAAGCTCGCAGTTTCAGAATGAACGGTTGGGCTGATCTGCTCAAGGACGGATGCTGTGAGAGAAAAAGAACTTTCCGGTTGAATCGTCATTTCATTGATCTGTCCGGCTAAGGTTTCCGTATCCAACTTGATATTTTCGGGGATAGGCAGTACTGCTTCGGCTGTTATAGCTTGCTTTAATGCAGATTGATCCTTGTAAACGATGGGGACAGGTTCGTTTCTCAAAAAGGCTGCTTCCTCTTTGGCCTTCGCCAAAGTGGCTTCCCCATCAACGTAATCGGGCCACTGAATGGACACTTTATCATTCGCGAGCACATCGAGGGGGACGTGAACTGGTTTGGGTTTTAAGAAAAAAAGATACCAGGGCCGCTTCGACTCCTGTTCTATTTCATTGAACGTTTGATGTACGTCGAACACAAAGGTGCCGCGGGGAATGGACACCGTCTCATCGACTCCCTCAGCCTGAAGGGGTTGCCCTTGCTTCCAGGCATCAATTTCTGCCAGCACCTTACTTCTGGCTTCTTCATATGACAATCCTCCTATGGGAATACCGGCGACAGCTGCATCTTGTGAAATAGTTCCGGCGGCACTTGCCGTTCCGGCAGGGATGGACATCATCATACATAGCAGGAAGATCAGGGATGTAAAGGTATGGGCCAACATCTGGATGCTCCGCCTTTCGAACCAAAATTTTTATGAAAAAAGGCCTTTCCATACTCGAAGGAAAGGCCGGTTGCACCACTAGCTCCATACAGCTCAGGTGCCCAAAGTATAAGCTGTATTTCTTCGCTTCCTTGTAGTTCAATTGTACTGGTTTTCTAATTTTAGGTTAAAGGATTCTTGTGAAAATTGTCAATCATTTCCTAATCATGGCAGCGCTTTTATTAGGTATTTCTATCATTTTGTCATCATTTGTTCGAACTTCTTTTTTAAAAGAGCAAAAATAAAAAGCGCCCAAAAATCAGTGGACGCTCAGCCGTCAGGCGCATTCCCCTCTCCTTTTTCGATGATGAAGCTCATCAACATATACCAGTGCCTCAATGCATTCATATGTTTCTTGTATTCGGCTGAGTCTTTTTTTAGTTTGGCCTGCCCGCCTTCAGCAACATACTTATAAAAGTTAATGAAGTGGAGGGGGCGGGCCTGGTGATTGACTACAATCGTCAAATCCAGGGAGTCGACGTGCTTTTTCGGTTGATCAGCTGGACGTGACCCGCCAATAAACGTTCCGTCAACGGGTGAGATAAAGCCATCAAGCAAGTTGCGTGCAGTTTCTGTTTCGCTTACTTTTGTTCCCAGAGAAACCCCATCTTCTGACATTTCCACCGCCAAAATATCCGAATAGTCATATTCAAATGCTGTGTAGGGCATCCCTGCCAATGCTTTAGACGTACTCCGATCTTGAGGTCCCCAAATGCAGATCCGCTCTTTCTCTTCATCCACAGCGATTTTTGTCAGGAAATTGGATGAAGTAAATTCCTGCGTTGCTCTGAAACTGCTTGTCTCAGGTTTTAGATCATCCAGCTGCTTCATCAGTCCCTCTTTATTTCTTTTGAGACCTTTTGAATAGCGGAGAAAAGAAATCAAGTTTAGAAGAAGAATAGGGATCAAAATAAGCCATCCGACCGATGTATAGCCTTTAATGAAAGCAAGGATAGAAACAATCAGGAACAATATAGATGCAATACAGCCGACCCCTTCATTTTGTGTACCTTCGGAACCTTTAGCCATGAGACAACCTCCTCTCCCTATGATACGAGTGCCATCAGAGTAAAGTTTCGAAGGCAAATTCCCGTTTCATTAAGTGTTTTATTTTTATTTAAAATAATTTTATTTCAATAACCGGTGATACAATGAAGATGGGTTTAATTAACAGGACTTTACACAACTTTCTAGAATATCTTTAATTACTATGTACGAGGAGGCAGATGATGGCTGGAGTTTTATCAAAAGACAGGATTTTACGTACAAAAATCATTTTTCATATTTTAATAGCTGCAACAGGACTTATAAGTGTGCCATTACATATATTTTTTTCTCCTGCACCCATTGTATCTATTACGAAGTTTACTATTCATTCTAATATCATTGTTACCATAACATTTACGGTAAGTACATATGTTCTTTTGTTAAAGAAAAAAGAAAGCCGTATGTTGGAATTCTTCAAAAATGCAGCGCTTATATATATGATGGTAAACTTTTTAACTTACCACTTTATTCTTTCAAGTGGGGGGGAATACAGCGGGACAAGAATAATAACAAATTTCACATTACACTACTTAATTCCACTGTTTGTATTATTAAACTGGCTCTTTTTTGTAGAGAAAAAGTGGTACAGTTATAGTACAATCATCTATTGGTTAGTTTACCCAATACTTTACTGCTCTCTCCTTAATAAGAGGAATGTATGATGGATACTATCCTTACTTTTTTCTAAATCCGAATGGTCATATTCCTGTTGGAGTCGGCAGCTATGCAAATGTAGCTTTATTTATTGCAGGTTTTACTATTGTATATTCCCTGCTTGGTTATCTGCTAATATTCATCAATAGAGTGATCCTTAAAGTAAAAACTTCGGAGTTTCTGCAACGCGATCATTCTAAAAAGGTCATGTGCATCAATAAAAAGCTCCCTTAGTCAGTAACTGGGAGCCTTGCCGTTTTATTTTAAAACACTTAAGTGTTTTGATATAGCTTTCGCTGAACATAGGGTTGCCGCGGAAGCCCTTTTATTTTTGAAGGAAGATTGTAAAGAGTTGTTCTAAAATTGCTTAATCATTCTACTGCGAACTTGGATTTTGAGTTTTTGAAAATAAATCCAAATCGTAATACTTATAATCTAAGAAAGAAATAGATGAAATTAATTAAGCAAGGAAGAAGTTGTTAAAAGGTATTTTCTGGAAATGAATATTTTGCTGTGATCCTAAAAGGAACCTCTGCAATGATTAAATTATCAGGGCAGGGTAATTCAAAAAAGTGGTACTATATAGAAGAAAAGTTATTACTTATGAAGGAGAAATTATGGAGAAGATCAAGTCTTGGGCGAAACATCTGAAGCGAAAAACATTTGTACTGGACTTCCCTTATAAAGATGAAAGAGTACCTTGGTAGCTAAAGTATTTACTGCGTGTGTGGTAGTCCAATTGATTTAATGGCTGATTTTATAACAATACTTGGCTATTTAGACGATATAATTATTGGTCCATCAGGGATTATACTTTCGTTGAAAATAATTCCAAAAGTAGTTGTAGACTGTGAAACTAAAGCAGAGGAAGTAAAGGGAATTGGTAAACCAAAAAATGGAATAGTAAGTTCACTAATAATTTGGTTTGGGCAATTATTCTATGGCTTATTACAAAGGCTTATCCCTTATTCTATTAACGGGCGCAAAAGTTAAACTAGGTGATCATAGAGTTAGAGTGCTTACTTTATGAGGGGAAGTTTATAAATGTTTGGAATATTGTGTCATAATTGGAGCATAGAGAGATTGATCTAACGGCGTATAGTTATATCGAGATGATATGGAGGTATTTTATATGCTAAGAAATAAAACAGTAGTAAAAGCTATTGGTTTTTCACTATTTATGACGATAATTATGTATTTTATTGTAGAAAATCCGAAGCCTAATACAGCCATTTATTTTCTCGTAGTTTTAATTGTTTCATTTACGAGTTTTTGTATTATAAAGTTAATCGCTTCAAAAGCATATGAGAAATTCATGAAGGAGATTGGCCATTTTTAAATAGGTTCCAGAACCAAGTGTACCTAATAAATCGTTCGAAGAAAATATACAAAAACTATCCGGTGGGATAATGAAAAGGCAGCGGAGCCTTTTGCCATCCATTTTTAAAAATGCTTTTATGCTTTTAATGTCTGAGGAGAAAATCCCTCAATCCTTTTATCCGATTCATATAGTTCCCATGCTTTTGATAATACGGTCGGATTAGCGGAATTATTGAGATGATAAAATTGGAAACGTTAAGGTGTTTAACTATCGAGCAGGTTAATGTAACAAAGATAATAGCTCTTTCATATTGAAGTAAAGAGGAACGATAGTAAAATATTTAGGGAGTTTTTTGTTTGTTTCTTGCAATTGCTCATGCAATAGATCTGATAAAGGGGGGAGGAAAGTATACTGTATTAGGGAAAGAGATTGTTTTCCGGAGTGGATTTATTTCTTGTTTTTAGTTTATTTGGATTACATGCGGCTCAGGGTAACCATGATGGCTTACTAGAATCAGGTGGAATGGTTTTAAGATTGTAACTGCGGTGGTATTTGTTGAGATAGCCATCTATTGGAGAAATGTTAAAAGGAGTTGCGCTCATCTGGTTAGGTTTCCCTTTTTAAAAAGGGAAAAATTTAAATGGTAGAAGCAATAGCAATAGAACGTACTAGGTAACTGTTAGGGTAGGTGTTGTTATGGAGATACTGCGACCTGCAAATTTAGCTTTAAGATTCTTATTAGAAATATGTGCTCTGTTAGCCCTGGGATATTGGGGGTTTCAAACAGGAAATGACAATGTAATGATGATTCTGCTAGGGATTGGAACACCTATATTAACTGCGTTGGTCTGGGGAGTTTTTGGGTCGCCTAATGCCATAGTAAAGTTATCAATGCCATTGCATATATGTCTTGAATTAATTGTATTTGGAACACCCGCAATCGCACTGTACGCAATTGGCAAACATCAGATAGCATGGATTTATGGACTTTGTGTCATATTCAATCGACTATTCATGTTTGTATGGAAACAATGATGTTGTTGTAATTACAAATGAGAATTAATTTTCGACAATTACGAATGTCTCAAAAAATTACCATCTAACCTGATTTTATGATTAAAATCAACAGGTACGTCAGCACAACAACGTAACATTTTTTTGTTATAGTGCAAAAAAGGATAGATAAAAACATATGTTAGCCTGCTTCCCTTTCCTTTTAATTTATCTGAAAGTAATAAAATTTTGTACGACTCTTTTACATACCTAAACTCTTATTTTTGGCTAAAGGCAATTTTTAATCCTATAAAGGTAAATAGTGTTCCTTGAATCATGTGAATCTTTTTAGATATCGCCGGGCTTTTGCGCAGGAAATCACCCACTTTTCCAGAAAACATACTGATTAAGGTGAAAATTACTAAAGTTTGGAGTAGGAATAGAAATCCATAGACAAGCATTTGCATGGAAACATTACCATTTTCATAATGAATGAACTGTGGGAAGAATGCCAAGAAAAACAAAGAAACTTTTGGATTTAGCAGGTTCATTATGATCCCCTTTTTATATAAAGATTTATAGTCTAAAGAGTCCTTGATTTCTAAGTTTAGACTTGTCCCTTTTTCTTTAAATGATTGATATGCTAAGAATAGCAAATATGCTGCTCCTGCATATTTAACTACTGTAAAAGCAAAAGCTGAATGATAAATGACTGCTGATATTCCTATGGTCGCAGCAGTAATATGAACGAGTAATCCTGTACAGAGTCCAAGTGTAGTAAAAATTCCTGCATTTTTTCCCTTCCCTATACTCTGTGCCAAGATGAACAGGTTATCTGGTCCAGGCATAAGGGTAAGAACGATGGCTGCACCCAAAAAAGATAGTATAGATAGAAAGTCCACATGTATTCCCCCACATAAATTTGTATACATTTTAACACAAACATGAGAAAGGAAGAACATCCTGCAATTCTTGTACTTGGATTCACCTTTTTCATTTAAGTATATGAGATTGTGAAGATGCTCAAGCGAGTGGTGTTTAAATAGAACAGCAAGATCACCCAATCGGCGGTAGAAAGTGATTGAGCATAGGCCATAGGCATTTTAACCATCACCTTCAACTTGCGAAGTTCTCTTTGAAATTCTTTGAAAAGTGAGGGTGATGGCAAGTTGAACCACATCAATAATTTGGAAACTAATGGATGTGGGAAAGAGCAGGGTGATTCATCATGGATGATCTTTTGTTCTTATCAAAATTCATTTTGTTGTTCATCAAATGTAACAACTTCATCTACGATTGGTTTAGGTTTACCATATAATTCCTTTGTTTTATAAGTATGGATGGTTTTATACATGGTTTGAACTCGTTTAAATATATCTTCTTCCGACTCATTTTCTTTTGGTGACCAGTAAAGTATTTCTAAATCCACTTGCTCGTTTGTTGCAAGTGAGCGGGGGCTGTAACCAATGGACTTGGCGTGGACGAAGCCTTCCCGATGATAGAAACGTAATCTTTTTTCTGTATCAGAATCATCGTAATCAATCGGTTCTACCTCTAATAATATTGGCTTGTTTTTCTTTTTCATTTTTTCGATCAATGAGTGTCCGATTCCTTGACCTCTTGCTTCCGACGAAACCCATATATAATCAATAAAAACAAAGTTATCAAACTCGGCATACATCAACACATGATAAGGCCCTTCATCTTTGTGATAAATGTTGCCCATTTCATTTAATAATTTATCCATATGCTCTTTTGATTTCATTTCCTCAGCAGGAAAGTATTCATTTAACTTCTTATACCAATTCATTCAACCAATCCTTTCACAATGTTCCTCAGATTTAGATTTTGAATTGATGTTAGGATTCCACTCCAAGTCCATTTTTATCAGAGAAATAGCCGTAAATCCATGAAATGAGGAGAAATGCAGAGATATTTAAGCGAAATATTACAGCACCATGGGCTTTGTGGAACCCCGTTCTGAAAATCAGGACGGGCTAAAGGTTTTTTGAGGAATGAAGTACAAATCACCCTCGAAAAGATGACATTTGTCACGTGGCTTTCATGACAGAAGCTACTGATATCTTCCATGGAAAAAGAATACACTGGAATTAAAATGCAAAAGTTTTAGTTGCCAGAAAGTTGTTCAAAAAATGAATGTAAATCTATTTTTACAATTCGCGCAAAAGGTGGGGGAAAGAGAAAATTATGTTAAGTCTAAATCATCTAGACCGATATAAAATATATTGATCCAATAAGAATGGAATACTGACGATTATGGAGGGAAATGAATGATCTGGTTTACGAAATGGGCATTGAAAAACAGGGCAGCTGTCATCTTGATGACTGTTTTGGTCCTGGGGCTTGGAACATTAAGTTACTTTACATTGCCAAAGGAGTTTATGCCTGCTGCAAATAATCCCGCAGTCACAGTTATTGTCATGGGTCAGGGAACTGATGCAGATACGATGACGGAACAAGTGACCAAGCCCATAGAAAAAGCGATTGGGTCCGTAAAAGGCAAGACGAATGTATTCTCTACATCAGCTGACGGGTATACATCCATAGACATCATACTCGATCCGACAGTTGATACAAAAGAAGCTAAAACCCAGGTCCAAGAGGTACTGGCAGGAGTCGAGCTGCCCGAAGGATATTCAAAGCCGATCGTGTCCCAATTGAACCTGGACATGATTCCATTATGGCAAATTGGAATTTCTTTTCCAAAAGGGCTTGATCGGGAGAACATGGAAACCATTGAAAATGAGATTATTCCAACCTTCCAGGGGATTTCCGGAATATCAGATGTGCTTGTCTATGGAAAACAGCAAACCCAGGTGAATATCACTTTAGATCAGGATAAAATGTCCTCTTACCAAATTCCTGTTCAAGCCTTAATGGGAATTCTTCAAGGAAAGAATCTGGCAGTAGCAGTTGGTGAGGAGACTGTTGATGAACGGAACACGAATCTTAAGATCGTTGGGCAGGTTGAAGGGACAAAGGAACTGGAGAATATGGAGATTGCCCCGGATATAAAGTTGAAAGATATTGCAAATGTAAGTATCTCTGACTCTAGTGAAACCTTTTTTACCCGAGTGAATGGTGAGGAATCTGTGGCGCTCCTCCTTCATAAGGAGTCCAATGCCAATGCAGTCGCAGTTGGAAAAAAGGTAGAAAAAGCAATGGAAAAGGTAAATAAGGATTTTTCCCCGGCTATGGAGGCGTCCATGCTTATTTCATTCTCGGAATTCATCGTGAACTCCGTAGATAGTATGATGCAGGCAGTATTACTGGGAGCTTTATTTGCCACGATTGTCATTTTCCTTTTCTTGCGTCACTTCCGGATGACATTGATTACTATTGTGAGTATTCCATTATCTTTAGGGCTGACGTTATTCTTGTTATCACAGTCGGGTATTACTTTAAATATACTGACCATTGGTGCGGTCGCTGTGGCTGTGGGACGGTTGGTGGATGACAGTATTGTTGTTATAGAGAACATATACAGAAGGGCCCAGCACGGTGATTTTTCCAAAGAGGTGATTATTCAATCGACGAAAGAGGTAGCAGCCGCCATTACTTCTTCAACATTGACCACAGTTGCCGTGTTTTTACCGATGGGGCTCGTTAAATCACTGGAAGAATTGCTTCTGCCTTTTGCTTTGACGATTACATATGCCCTTCTGTCGTCGCTGCTGGTGGCATTAATCGTTGTTCCTCTGATGAGTTCTCGATTGCTCAAGCAAGGAAAAATGCCTGTATATAAAAAGCCGAAAAGATATATAAAAATATTGGATTGGTGCTTGAGACATAAGTGGGTCCCGCTGTTGCTATCTACAGTTATTTTTATCGCAGCGGTTGGGGCATATGCAGTGATGCCGAAAGGGATGGCCGAAGCTGGAGACAACGATATTTCTGTAACAGTGGTGTATCCTGATGACGTGCCTTTTTCGGAAGTGAAAGAAGAAGCCTTTGAACTGGAATCCTATCTGATGGATCAGCGTGGAGTGGATGAGGTCATCACCTTCCTGGGTTCTAACCCGGAAGATGCACAGTTCAGCCAGGTGAACTCTCAAAATCAAGGAAACTTCCACATTGTGATGGAAGAAGGTGCAGACACCGAACAGCTCATGGAGAACATTGAAAAACAAAAGGAGAAATATCCTGAAGCAGATTTCGATATATTGGTGGTATCCCTTGTAAGCTTTAGTGATTCAACCATTACTTTGGATCTTGTCGGAAATAACGCTGACCAATTAATTGAAGCATCGAAACAAGTGATGGAAGAAGTGGAAGACGTTGACGGGGTTGAAAAAGTAACAAGCAACCAAAACGAGCTGAAAGCTGTCTATGATATTCAGATTGATCAAGAAAAAGCAAATACGGAAGAGGTGGCAAGGCAGGTTCAATGGCTTCTTAATCCTTTTCCAATCGGAAATATCAAGGTAGACGGGAAAGATACACCGGTCTTGCTGGACAGCGCGATTCATCCAACATCCGAGCAGGAATTAAAGAATATCCCTGTAGTTATCGGTGAGGACTCTATAAAACTTTCATCCATTGCAACATTGGAGAAAACAGAAAAGCCTACAAAAATTCTTAGGAAAGACGGAAAAGAATATGTCAGGGTCAGTGTGGAAGCCGATCCTAAAAACTTGTCCAAAATTGCCAATGAAGTTCATATGAAGGCTGGAAGCCTTACTTTGCCAAAAGGAGTTTCGCTGGAATATGGAGGAGCAGCCAGTGCACAGTCAGATCAATTCCTGGAACTGTTCCAATTAATGGCCGTATCTATCGGGCTGGTATATTTGATTATGGTCCTGACGTTTAAAACGCTTCGGGCCCCGCTTGTCATATTATTCACTTTGCCGCTGGCTTTGATCGGAGCCATTTTGGGGCTGCTTGTTTCCCGTACTCCGATAGATATTGGGGCCATGATTGGAGCACTTATGCTGATTGGTATTGTGGTGACGAATGCGATTGTTTTACTGGACCGGGTAAGACAAAATGAACAGACCATGCCGATTCGGGAAGCGTTGCTGGAAGCGGGTGCTACCAGATTCCGTCCAATCGTCATGACTGCGCTGGCTACCATTTTTGCCATGATTCCTCTACTGATGGGGAAAGAAGAGATGGGGAGTCTTGTCTCAAAAGGGCTGGCAGTTGTGGTCATCGGCGGATTATCCGTGGCTACGATCCTGACCTTGGTAATCATCCCGGTCGTGTATGAATTATTCCATTTTAGAAAGGCAAAGCGGCAGCGGATGGCGGAAGAGGAGAAAGTTGCTATGTGATAAGAAAAGCGAAGGGCGCCTGCCTAGGGGCGACAAGCGCTGGAGAAAAAACCAGTGAAGGTGTTTTTTACCTTCATTGGTTTTTTTGAAGCGACCTCGAGCGCCTGGCGCCCGCAGCTGGACAAAAGGAAAAGCGAAGGGCGCCTGCCTAGGGGCGACAAGCGCTGGAGAAAAAACCAGTGAAGGTGTTTTTTACCTTCATTGGTTTTTTTGAAGCGACCTCGAGCGCCTGGCGCCCGCAGCTGGACAAAAGG
>NZ_JBHUEO010000120.1:34200-42256 GCF_042680885.1 Siminovitchia sediminis
CGACAAGCGCTGGAGAAAAAACCAGTAAAGGTGTTTTTACCTTCATTGGTTTTTTTGAAGCGACCTCGAGCGCCTGGCGCCCGCAGCTGGACAAAAGGAAAAGCGAAGGGCGCCTGCCTAGGGGCGACAAGCGCTGGAGAAAAAACCAGTGAAGGTGTTTTTACCTTCATTGGTTTTTTTGAAGCGACCTCGAGCGCCTGGCGCCCGCAGCTGGACAAAAAGGAAAAGCGAAGGGCGCCTGCAGCTGGACACCAAGAAAAGAAAAAGCCACCTGCATCAAAATTCAGTTACTCTATCATAACCCCGCCTGAATATCAGAACGGGGTTAAGGAGATTTGGGGCAAATATATCATTTTCAGAGAGACATACGAACAAGGAAATGACAATTGTCACCTCGCTTTCATGACAGAATCTACTGATGTCCCCAATGGAAAATGAATACAATAAAATCATATCGCGGAGGTGGTCACATGGATACAGTCGTAGAAATCGACCGGCTGACAAAAGTTTTTAGACAAAAGAAAGCGGTGGACGATGTGTCGTTTTCCATTCGTAAAGGAGAAATTACAGCGATTCTAGGTCCTAACGGTGCAGGCAAAACAACAACGATGTTAATGATGCTGGGGCTGCTCAAGCCGACAGAGGGAAAGGTACTTCTATTTCAGCAACATCCAAAAGAACGATTCGTACGGGAAAATCTTGGGGTTATGCTTCAGGAGGTCAGTCTAATGGACGCTATAAAAGTGAAAGAACTGATCCAATTGTTCAGGAGTTATTATCCGCAGCCCATGGGCCTGGATCAACTGGTTACACTTACAGGCTTGAGTGAAGAGGATTTAAACCGGAGGACAGAAAAACTTTCGGGTGGACAAAAAAGAAGAGTTGCATTTGCCCTTGCGCTTGCCGGGAACCCGGAACTGCTCTTTTTTGATGAACCGACAGTGGGCATGGATAATACCTCCAGAAGACTATTTTGGAAAACAGTTCGTGGATTTGCAAGGCAGGGGAAAACGATTATTTTTACTACCCATTATTTACAGGAAGCCGATGAGTATGCTGACCGGATCATTTTATTTAAAGAAGGAAAGGTTGCGGCCGACGGAACTCCAGATACAATTAAGAAAGAGCTGACAAGGCAGTTTGTTTCATTTATATCTCCCGATGAAATACCGGCTGATTTATTCTTACAGATGCCTTTTGTTTCTGACGTATATGAACAGGAAGGAAGAACATACATCATTTCGGATGATACCGATTCGGTTCTGTTTATGATGTTTGAAAAGAAATTATTTGTTCAGGATATTCGCGTGGAAAAAGGAAGTCTGGATGAAGCATTTGAGCACTTGACGATCGAAGAAAAGGAGGCGATCTAAAATGACAATGCTCATCAATCAATGCAGAATCGAGATCCTTCGGGTTTTTCGAAATCCCTATTTTGTCTTTTGGTCCCTGTGTATGCCGATTCTTTTCTATTTTATTTTTACAAAGGTGATGAACTACGGGAATGATCATCCAATAGCAAATGCCCATTTTCTGATGTCAATGGCCGCTTTCAGTGTCATGGGCAGCGCCATTTTAACCTTGGGGATCCGAATGGTAGAGGAGCAGACAAAGGGATGGTCCCATTATATGAGAATCACTCCATTATCCAGTACCATTTATTTTTTTTCCAAAATAGTTGGCCAGTCTCTTGTTCATGTGTTTTCCATTACCATAATCTTTTTGGCTGGTGCGCTTATCAGCGGAGTGTCGCTTCCATGGTTCCAATGGCTGATGTCGGGATGTTGGATTTTGCTTGGATCTCTTCCATTTCTGATGATGGGCGTATTGGTCGGTTTGATGAAGCGGGTGGATACAGCTGCCGGCGTAAGCAATGTGGCTTATATGCTTCTGGCAATTACCGGCGGGATGTGGATGCCCATGGAGTTCTTGCCTGATACGGTTCAAGCGATAGGCAAATCACTGCCTGCTTTCCATTATGGAAACGGTGCATGGGAAATTATCCGGGGAAATGCTCCTGACATTCAAAATGTTTTGATTCTTTCAGCTTACTTTGTCGGTTTTATGTTACTATCAAATTATATAAGAAAGAAAAAGGAAGCGGTGTAGGCAGAGTGGGTGCAAAGTTCCAAATATTCCCTAGATCGTACGGTTTTTTTCCATATGTTTTTTTGGTCTATCTGGGTTTTCCGGCCTATTATCTTGCCTATGAAACAGGAGCGAAGATGGTGCTCGGCTACGCTTTGCTCATTATTTTTCTCATTTCATACAGACAGCTTTATTGGCAGGATTATAAAGATATAAAAACTCATCGCTGGATTATCGTTGAAATCATCATTATGGTTGTATTGAGCATTTGGTATAATCCCTATCTTTTATTAATGGGCTTTTTCCCTGCCAATTTTATTGGATGGTATCAGGATAAGAAATACTTTTACTATGCACTGGCCGGATTTTCAGCATCACTTATAATATCTTTCGTTTGCATTTTACTGTTGCAGCCTGGCGTCAGTTTCCTCTATTTTATTCCGTTTTTGGTGATTATGATCACATCTCCGTTTGGCATTAAATCCATGTTTCGGTCAATGGAGCTGGAAAAAAAGCTGGATCAGGCGAATGAACAGATTAAAGAATTGGTCAAACGGGAGGAAAGAGTGAGAATAGCGAGGGATTTGCATGATACATTAGGCCATACGTTATCCCTTATCACTCTTCAAAGTCAGCTGGTTCAAAAGCTGTTGGAAATAGATGGTGACCAGGCCAGAGTCAAAGCCAAAGAAATCGAAGTCACTTCACGTGCTGCTCTAAAACAGGTGCGAGAGCTGGTTTCTGATATGAGGTCCATCAGCATTAAAGAAGAACTTGCTGATATCAGGAAGATATTACAAGAAGCCGGGATTTCTTATTCCTGTGAAGGGGAGGAAATGACTTCAGACATTCCGCTTTTGCAGCAAAATATTTTAGGGATGTGTCTCCGTGAAGCTGCAACAAATATTGTAAAACACAGCCATGCCAGTAATTGCCGGATACAGGTGAAGAAAGAGCGGGGGTATTTTGTCATCTGTGTATCAGACAACGGTCATGGATTTACCCCTCAGCAGCAAGAAGGGAACGGGTTGAAGGGAATCAAAGAAAGGCTGGCGATCGTTGAGGGAGAGCTTTTCATCCATTCAGTGAAAGGAACGTCCCTTCTGATGAAAGTTCCCATCGTCAAAGCACAGGAGAAGGAGGGGATTGCCTGATGATTCGTGTAATGATTGCTGAAGATCAAGGGATGCTGCGGGGAGCTCTGGGCTCTCTTCTTGATTTTGAAAATGATATCAAAGTAATTGCCAAGGCTCAAAATGGGGAAGATGCTTTAAAGCTTGCACTTGAATTAAAACCTGATGTTTGTCTTCTCGATATTGAAATGCCGATAAAAACAGGTCTGGAAGTAGCGGTGGAATTACGTGATAAACTGCAAGATTGCCGGGTGATGATTTTGACGACATTTGCAAGGCCGGGTTATTTCGAGCGGGCATTAAAGGCCGGTGTATATGGATATTTGCTGAAAGATGGTTCGGTCGATAACCTGGCTGAAGCCATTCGGGGCGTAATGAAAGGGAAGAAAGAGTTTGACCCGGAACTGATTATGAATTCATATAAAGCAGATAACCCGCTTACCGAGCGGGAACAGGAGATATTGACATTGGCAGCCAAAGGGAATACATCAAGGGAAATATCCGGCAAACTGTTTTTATCAGCGGGGACTGTCAGAAATTATATGTCGGAAGTCCTGCATAAATTGGATGCCAAAAATAAAATTGAAGCGATCTCCAAAGCAAAAGAAAAAGGATGGATCGAATAACCGATATCCCATGATCGGTTTTTTTCTTTTTTTGGGGATGGTTGTGATAAAATATCTTCATTAATAAGATGCGGAGAGGCCACGCAAAGAAGGAGTGGGCAGAGGTGGATGAACAAGAGATCCTTGAGTTGGAAATGCAGGCGATTTTGGATGTATCCAATGATAATATTGTTATCACGGATGGCCACGGGAAAGTGTTGAAAGCCAGCCCCAATTGCTATTCAATCTATGGAATGAAAACAGATGAACTGCTGGGGAAAAATGTGGATGAACTGGAAAGGATGGATGTTTTTTCACCCTCGGTCACAAAACGGGTCATTGAGGAAAGAAAAGAAGTGCAGCTAATGCAGCATACGCTGACAGACCGCTATGTGATGGCTACGGCGCTCCCTGTATTTGATGATCGGGGAAAGATAATCCGGGTGATCAGTTTTTCCCACGATTTAACGGAACTAAGACAAATCAAAGAAGATTATGAAGAACTACAGTCAAAAATGGCTTATTATGAGTCTGAGATCAAGGAACTGCGGGATAAGGAACAGAACACAAATGGGATTGTATTAAAAAGCAAGGAAATTCATCAGGTATGGCAGTTGATCCAGCGGGTGGCGGCATCCGATGCTACGGTTGTGTTCCTCGGGGAATCCGGCGTCGGAAAAAATGTGTTTGCAAGAGCCATTCATGAGAAAAGCATCCGAAGTAAAGAAGCTTTTGTGGAAGTCAATTGCGGTGCTATTCCTGAAACCCTGTTTGAATCGGAAATGTTCGGTTATGAACGTGGAGCATTTACCGGAGCCGATCAAAATGGAAAACCGGGTCTGATTGAGCTTGCAAATAAAGGTACACTTTTTTTGGATGAAGTGGGAGAGCTGCCCTTAAACCTTCAGGCCAAACTGTTAAAAGTAATCCAGGAAAAGAAAGTGACAAGAATCGGAGGAACGGAGCCAAAAGCGATTGATTTTAGAATTATTGCATCAACAAACCGGGATCTGAAAGAAATGGTGGAAGCAGGGAAGTTTCGCGAGGATCTGTACTATCGACTCAATGTTGTGCCAATTACCATCCCCCCTCTAAGAGAACGAAAGGATGACCTCTTGTATTTATTTGACTATTTCCTTGACATGTTTAATGAGAAATATGAGACAGACAAAGTACTTCATGCGTCTACAATTCGTGAAATGCTGGAATATAGCTGGCCGGGAAATGTGAGGGAACTGGAAAATTTAATGGAGCGTCTTGTGATAACGACCGAAAGCAGGATGATTTATCCAGATACACTTCCTTTTCAGCGTCAGCATGGTTTTGCACAAGAGACAATGGAGGAAGAGGTAGAGCAGGCGGAACAGGCAGCCAACCTGCCTGAAGCATTGGAGGAAGTAGAGATCCGTTGGCTGAAACGGGCATATAGACAATACAAAACGACATATGAAATGGCCAAATATTTGGGGATCAGCCAATCGAGTGTGGTCAGAAAGTTGCAGAAATATAAAATTAATTCATAAATGAATTTCAATCCGTTTTTGCATTAGACAATAGAGGTTTGATGCAAAAACGGATCATTTTTTTGAGCACAGCTCTTTAAAACAAGGAGATAATAGTTGGCACGGATCTTGCTAGATATAAAGTGTAAATATTTTTATTGATGATATAGGAGGATTTACATGATGTATAAACCTAGAGATTCATCCATGTCTCCACGATTTGTTGGAAACAGAACATTTATGAGATTAGAACAGGTCAGAACTACTGACAATATAGATTTTGCTGTTCTTGGAGTTCCGTTTGACACTGCAGCATCCAATCGTACAGGACAGCGGCTGGGACCACAGCATATCCGTGACTTTTCCGTATTGCTCCGTCCGTATAACCCCGATATGGATATTGATATTTTTGAATATTGCTCAGGCGTTGATTATGGTGATATTGATGTCATTCCTGGAAACGCTCTCCGCACGTATGACAATATCGTAGAAGGACTCATGCCGCTGTTGGAGAAAAATGTGATCCCCGTTATTATGGGCGGCGACCATTCTATTTCACTTGGAAACCTTCGTGCTTTCCATAAAAAGTATGGAAAAATTGCTCTTGTTCATTTCGATTCACATGGCGATACATGGGAACATTACTACGGGGAGAAATATATGCACGGAACACCATTCAGACGTGCAGCCGAAGAGGGATTGCTTGATCTGGAACACTCCATTCAAGTCGGAATGAGGGGACCGCTTTACGGTCCAAATGACATCGAAGATGCACGGAATCTTGGCTTTGAAGTCATCCCGATGAAAGAAGTGCGGGAAATAGGCTTTGATAATGTGATGAAAAGGATTCATGAGCGAGTGCAGGACCGACCTGTATTTGTCACGTATGATATAGATTTTGTGGATCCTGCATATGCACCCGGAACAGGAACACCGGAAGTAGGGGGACCCACCAGCTATGAAGCATTGGAATATGTACGTGGCTTAGATGGCCTGGACGTAGTGGGATTTGACCTAGTGGAAGTGCTTCCGACTTATGATTCCAATGAAATAACGGCTGTACTGGCTTCAGCTGTGATCTATGAAATGCTGACACTGGTTGCTTTAAAGAAACGTCGCATGCTGGAAAAGAATAAGCCTCAGAAGTAATGCGGGGTGAGGGGGAACATTCATGAACGTTAATTCACTTGATGTTATTATTATGATTCTATATTTATTGCTTTTGGTTGTCGTTGGGATTATAGGTTCCAGACGTGCCAAAACGTCTGAGGACTATGTGCTCGCAGGTAGAAACTTAGGATTTTTTATGTACTTTGGATGTCTGGGCGCTGTCATTTTAGGCGGTGCCTCCACCATCGGATCTACCCAGCTTGGATATGAATTTGGGATATCCGGCCTGTGGCTGGTGGCTATGCTTGGTCTCGGTATTATGCTCTTGGGAATTTTCCTTGTAAAACGCATTTCCGGTCTTTCTGTCATGACTGTCAGTGAGTACCTAAGCAAGCGCTTTGGTGTTGAAGCTGGTCTTGTCAGTGCGCTGATTGCAGCCACATACGCCATGATGGTATCGGTTACGCAGGTGATTGGAATGGGTACCATTTTAAATGTGCTGCTCGGCTGGGAATTAACCGTTTCCATGCTTGTAGGCGGAGGAATCGTGCTGCTTTATACCATTCTCGGCGGTATGTGGTCAGTAACCATGACAGACATTGTTCAGTTTATTATTATGACAGTGGGCATTTTCTTTATTATGCTTCCGCTTGGACTCTCTAAAGCCGGCGGGTGGTCTAATCTTCAAGCCAATTTGCCGGAAACTTATTTTTCTTTTGCCGGAATTGGCGGGGCCCAAATATTCCAGTACTTCCTATTGTTTGCACTCGGGATGGTCGTTGCGCAAGATATTTGGCAACGTATTCTTACAGCGAAGACATTGAAAGTGGCACGTGCAGGTACCTTTGCAGCCGGGGTCTATAGTGTCCTTTATGGAATCGCTGTCGCTATTATCGGAATGTGTGCGTTTGTTATTCTTCCGGGCCTGGAAGATACTCAAAATACTTTTGCCAGCATGGCAGTCGAAGTTTTGCCGTCCGGGTTGTTGGGCCTTGTTGTTGCAGGGGTCGTTTCTGCTCTGATGTCTACTGCGTCAGGAACACTTTTGGCTTCTTCTACGTTAGTGTCAAATGACATTATTAGGCAATTTTTTAAAAAAGAACTCACGGATCGTCAATTCTTGAGACTGTCCAGAACGGTGACGACGATCATTGGGATATTAACAATCGTGTGTGCTTTGTGGATTCAAAATGTACTTGTAGCACTGGATGTCGCTTATGCGCTTCTTTCAGGCGGTATCTTTGCGCCGGTTATTTTAGGGCTGTTTTGGAAAAGAGCGACTGCAAAGGCTGCGTTCTACTCCATTATCATCAGTTCCATTGTTATTATTGCAGGCCTTGCGATTCAAGGTCTCACATCAACGGCTCCCATTGTTTATGGAATTGCAGTGAGCTTTGTGATCATGGTCGCAGTTTCCTTGGCAACGGGCCAAAAAGAAGAAGAATACGTTCCAAAAGAAGAAATGTAAAAAACGAGGCGGAATCCCGCCTCGTCAGCTTGTAGAGAAAGTATATGTTTTTTTCTCTACAGGCTGTTTTTTTCTCTACAGGCTTTTTTATTTTACATTTAGACGACTTGTATCTAGATTTTTGTGTTTTTATTTTTAAGAAAAAGATTC